>DASUHV010000042.1:0-4455 GCA_036273355.1 Gaiellales bacterium | reverse complement strand
CGATCAGCGCGCACTGCATGAAGTTCCAGAATGACGACGACGGCGGGTTCATCGTCGAGGCCGCGACGATCCAGGACCCGATCGGCTTCTCGGTGATGCTGTGCGATGAGGACGGCGCGCCGATGTGGGGCCGCCAGCTGAGCGAGACCGTGCGCCAGTACCGGTATTTCAGCGGGCTGCTGACGATGGTGACCGACCAGAACAACGGCCTGGCGTGGATCGATGAGGACGGCCGCGACCGCTACTCCTATGAGTTCAACGACGTCGAGCATGAGCGCGATCAGCGGTCGGCGGCGTTTGCCTGCGAGACGCTGCTCGCCGCGGGCGCCAAGCGGGTGCTGCCCTCCAGCCAGTGCAGCACCCACGTCCAGGGCGGCTGCCGGATGGGCTCAGACCCGGAGCGCTCGGTGGTCAACGCCCACGCCGAGTCTCACGACGTGCGGCGTCTGTTTTTGGGCGACAGCTCAGTGATCCCGGCGACGCTGTCGGTCAACCCGTCGCTGACGATCATGACGTTGGCCAGCCGGCTGGCCGCCTACCTGGCCGGCGGTCAACACGGCTACTTCGAGCGCTCCGCCGCGCACGCGGCCGCGTAGGGCCGGCCGCGCATGAGGGTGGTGATCGCCGGCGCCGGTGGCGGCGTCGGCGCGTCGCTGGCGTACAACCTGCTCCTCTCGCCGATGGAGTGCGAGCTGGTGATGGTCGACGCCCGTCAGAACATGGTGTATTCGCACCTGTGGGACCTCGAGCAGGTGCTCGAGCAGACGGGACCCATCCCCGCCCACCGTGTGCGGCCGGGCTCGGAGGCCGATATCGAGGGCGCCGACGTGCTCGTGATCACCGCGGCGGCGCCGCTCACCGTCAACGCCTCGCGGATGGTCTACCTGCGCGACAACGCGGCGATCCTCGCGCCGCTGCTCGACGGGCTGCCCCCGGGCTGGCCGGGCACGGTGATCCTCGTGACCAACCCGGTGGACCCGCTGGGCACCTGGGCACAGCGGCGCACGGGGCTGGAGCGCACGCGGCTGCTGGGCTACACGCTCAACGACTCGCTGCGCCTGCGCACGGGCATCGGGAGGGTGCTGGGCGTCGCCCCGGGACGGGTGCAGGCATGGATGATCGGCGAGCACGGCGACCTGGCCGTGCCGCTGTGGGACCACGTGACCCTCGACGGCGGTCCCGTGGCGCTCGATCCCGTCCAACGTGCCACGGTGATGGAGTTCGTGCGCGGCTGGTACGTGCGCCACGTGGCGCTGGACTCCAGGCGTTCGTCGACCTGGACCTCCGGGCTGGGAATCGCGCGCATGGTCCAGGCGTGCCTGGAGCCCGAGGGCGACGAGCTGTGGCCGGCCTCGGTGATGCTACGCGGGGAGTTCGGCCTGGACGGGGTGAGCCTCAGCGTCCCGGTGCGGCTGGGCGGCGGCGGCGCCCGCGGAATCGAGGAGTGGGGCCTCTCAGACGGGGAGCGCGACGCGCTTCACGATGCCGGGCGGTTCGTGCGCGAGGCCGCCGGCGGGCTCTGAGCATCAGGCGGCCGCCGGCGAGCTTGAAGTAAACTCATGAGTTTACTGAGGTCACGTTGCGGCCGGCACCGGTGCGGGACGCGGGGCGAAGACGAGGTCGACGAGCAGGGCGGCCGTCCCCACAACCGCGATGACGACGGCCATCGGCAGCGCGTCGCGACTGCCGGCCACGCCCACCAGCGGCGCCACCAGGGCGCCGGAGCCGAACTGGCCGAGGCCCAGCAGCGCCGACGCCGCGCCCAGCGAGCCGGTGTGCGCGGCCATCGCCGACGCCGTCCCGTTGGGCAGGACCACGCCGTTGGCGCACAGCAGCACGAAGAAGCACACCAGCAGCGGCCACAGACCGGCATGGGCCACGGTCACCACCAGGGCGGCGATCGACGCCACCGCGGTGCCGACCAGTCCACGCCGCAGCAGCCACGCCGATCCCCGCCGACCCACGGCGCGGCTGCCGAGCAGCGAGAAGGTGATCAGCCCGGCCGAGTTGACGGCGAAGATGACGCTGAACAGCTGCGGTGAGATCCCGAAGATGTTCTCCAGCACGTAGGACGAGCCCGAGATGTAGCCGAACATGGCGGCGAAGGAGAGCGAGAACGACACCGCGTAGGGCATGTACCGCCGATCGCGGACCAGCGCCCCGAAGCGTCCCAGCACGGCGCGCAGGCCGCCGGTGTGGCGCTGGTGGACCGGCAGCGTCTCGGGCAGCATGACCGCGGTGGCCGCCATCAGCGGCACCCCGATCGCCGCCAGGACGACGAACACGCCGCGCCACGAGGTGACCAGCAGGACCTGGCCGCCGATCAGCGGCGCGGCCACCGGCACAACGCCGGTGATCCCCATGAGCACGCCGAACAGGCGCGCGGCCACGGTGCCGCCGCTGAGGTCTCGGACGATGGCGCGCGCAATGACGATGCCGACGCTGCCGGCCATGCCCTGAATGAGCCGCATCGCCACCAGCACGCCGACGGTCGGCGAGACCGCGCAGGCCACCGATGACACGATGTAGCCGGCGATCCCCGCCAGCAGCGGCCCCCGCCGCCCGCGCGCGTCGCTCAGCGGCCCGGCGATCACCTGGCCCACGCCGAGTCCGATCATGCAGGCGGTGATCGTCAGCTGGGCAGCCGACGCAGTGGTGTGCAGGTCCCGGGTCATCTGCGGCAACCCCGGCAGGTACATGTCCAGCGACAACGGGCCGAAGGCCGACAGCGCCGCGAGCAGCACGATCTGCCCGCGCGTGGGACGCCCGGGCTCGCGCGTCACGATCAGGCGAGGGCGACTTCGATGAGCAGCGGCTCTCGGCGCCGGGCGAGATCCGGCAGGACCTCGTCGAACGTCTGGAGCAGCTCGTCGTGGGTGGTGATGTTGACCGCAGGGCAGCCCAGGCAGCGGGCCATCCCGGCGATGTCGATGGAGCCGAACGCCGGCCACGCCGCCGGTGCGCCCGCGGCGCGGGCAAGCCCGTCCATGACCGCATAGCGCCCGTTGGCCATCACGAGCAGCAGCACCCCGACCTCATAATGGGCGGCGCTCCACAGGGCCTGGATCGCATACATCGAGGAGCCGTCGCCGACGACGCCGACCACCGGGCGGTCGGGGTTGCCCATGCGCAGGCCCACCGACCCCGCGACGCCGAAGCCCAGGCCGCCGTTGCCACAGGCCACGTAGCCGCGCGGATGGCGCACCGGCAGGCGCTGGTAGAGCTCGGGCTGGCTGGAGGGTGTCTCCTCCACCACGACCGCCTCGCGGGGCAGTCGCTGGGCCAGCGCGGCGTACACGTGTCCCGGCAGCAGGGGGTCGCCGGCGGCGGGCGCGGGGGGCGCCTCGGGGCGTTTGAGCGGCGCCGGTGGATCGGTGTCTCGCTGGTCGACCTCCTCGACCAGCAGGGCACAGGCCGACGCGACCGGGCCCACGATCGCCAGTGCGCACGGGCTGCGGTGCGCCTCGGACTGATCGTCGGTGAGGACCGCCACGCGGGTGTCCTCGTAGACCATCGGCCCCGGGTCATCCAGGATGTAGAGGCGGAAGGCGTTGGTGCCGATGGCCAGCACGAGGTCGTGGGGCGCGAGGGTCTCGCGCATCTGACGCCGCCGCCACGGCAGGTGGCCGGCGAACTGGGGGTGATCCTGCGGGAATCCGGCCGCGCGCGCGAAGGACTCCTGCCACACCGGGCAGCGCAGCCGTTCGGCCAGCCCGATGACGGCCTCCCACGACTCGCAGTCGTCGCTGCGGCCGACGACGAGGGCGGGCGACTCGGCGGCGTTGAGCAGGTCGGCCAACTCGCCGATCTCCCCAGGGGTGGCCACCGCGCTGCGCAGCGTGCGCTCGGGCCAGCCCGCGGCGTGCTCGTCGGCCGGCTCGGTCCAGTCCCCCATGGGGACGACGACGAGTGCCGGACCCTGGGCGGCGACGGCCTCGTTGTATGCGCGCGCGACGGCACCCGGCACGTCCTGGGCGCGCACCGGGAACGTCGACCAGACGGGGTACTCGCCGGCGAGCTTCTCCAGCGCGCGGCCGGTGAGGAACGGCTCGTAGGCGAGTTGCCGGCGATCCTGCTGCCCGACCAGCACGACGAGCGGCGCGTGCATGTCGCGGGCGTTGGCGATGGCGTTGATGGCGTTGCCCAGACCGGGGGCGGTGTGGAGGTTGACCAGGGCCGGTTCGCGTCGAGCGATCGCATAGCCGGTCGCGATCCCCACCACGGAGCCCTCGTGCAGCCCCAGCACGAAGTGGATATCAGGCGGCAGGCCGGTGAGGAACGGGATCTCCGTCGAGCCGGGATTGCCGAAGATGGTGGTCATCCCGAATCGCCGCATGACGTCGAAGACGGCATCACGCACCGTTCGGATGTCGGCGCGCGGCTCATTTCGATCGTCTGCTGCGGGCATGGCGGTGCGTTGCGCTTCTTCGATCATGCCTTGCTCGATTCTCTGCC
>DASUHV010000041.1:0-2664 GCA_036273355.1 Gaiellales bacterium | reverse complement strand
CCCGCGTGCAGCCATGGCCATCCTGAGCGCGCCGCGAGCGGCGGCGCCGCGCGCCAGCCCGATCGTCTCCAGCCCGGGATCGCCCGTTGCCAGACGCACCTTGTACGCCTCGCCACCCCGTAGCAGCCGGTATTCGCGCATCCCGTCGGCAAGCGCCTCGCGCACCGCCCGGTTCAGGAGCAGGAAGCCCAGCTGCGATTCCCGAAACGACGGGTCCCGCCCGGACTGATACCCGGACTCGGTGTCTCCGAACCGGAAGCCGTAGGAGGCGGCGACCGGCCGGCCGTCTACCTCCAGGGTCCAGAGGCGCAGCCAGCCGCGGCGAAGCGCGATCGCCGCGAACTCGCGGTGGAAGGCGGCCGCCTCCAGGAACGGCGACGTGGTCGTGCCCCAGCGCAGCCGATGCAGCCGCAGCAGCACGTCGAAGTCGGCGCCCAGCTGCGCCGGGTCCGACGTGATCCGGAACGTAACGGTTCCCAGCGCGTCGAGCCGGCGGGAGTACCGCCCCACCTGCCGGCGGAAGTTGGCGCTGCGCCCGGCCAGGAACTCGTCCCACGTGCCTTCATCGAGCGCGATCACCGGGCTCTGCTCCTGGTACATCGGCACCGCACCGTTGATCCGGTCAAAGCCTGCGCCGGCCGGGAGCTGTTCGGCCAGGAGCACGAAGCGCCGCAGCGGCAGCGCCTTGAGGGCGGCCGCGAATGCCGCCGCAGCGATCCGCGGTTCGCACACCGGGCCGAGCTGGTCGCCGACGCCGTGACCGATCAGGCGGAGCACCGGCAGGCCGCGGCTGCGCCACGCATACGCCGGCACGATGGCGACCAGGCCGGGCCCGTCGCGAACGCTCGCGATCAAACGCCGACGGTCGCCGCCGAAGTGCCGCCACCAGGTGTCGAGCCACTCGCGCGAGGCGAACACGTGACCGGCGCTCGCCGCCAGTCGATCCCAATCGGCGGCAGGAACGCCCTCGAACGAGTCGGAATAACCGGTCTCCAGCCGTGTCGTTTGCGGCGGACGGATCACACGAGCCGTGTCTCCTTCGTTCGTGGAGCCAGGTTCGGTGCGGCCGCAGCGAACCTGTTACTCCGATCACTAATGGGCCTTGCAATTCAGGTGGCCGGGGATATCGTACGGAGTCAGACCGCCAGGCTCACTTTGCGGTCGCGGACTCCAAGGGTGGGGGGCTTCCCATGGACAGCCGATGGGACGACGGCACGGCGTTTCGGGACTGGTTCCGCGTGCTGAAACGGGAACGGCGGATCGTACTGACCGCGATCGTCGTCGTGCCCGTGATCGCAGCCGTCGTTTCCCTCCACCAGGTGCACGAGTACCAGGCGTCGGCGCGCGTGCTGGTGAACCAGCAGGGGGCCGCGGCCGGCCTGCTGGGATTAACCGGCTCCCAGACGCCACCCGACAGGTACGCGGCGACCCAGGCCGACCTGGCCAAGTCCGGCCAGGTCGCCAGGCTGGCCGTCAAGGCAGCCCACGTCCCGGGTCGCAGCGCTCCCGGCCTGCTGGCGGCGACCACGGTGTCGGCCGATCCCCTGGCCGACCTGCTCACCATCACGGTCACGGATACCAATCCGCGAGCTGCCGAACGCCTGGCGACCGCGTACGCGAACGCGTTCGTGATCTACCAGCGGAACCTGGGCCGCTCCGCGCTGACAAATGCACTCGCCCAGGTGCGGGACCAGCTGGCCGCGCTCAGCGGTGACCAGCTGAGGTCACCGCTCGCGCTGCGACTGCGGGCGAACGAGCGCGATCTGGAAGTGCTGCAAGCGCTCAACCTGTCCGGGGGCAGTGCCGTCGTCGTGGGGCCGGCGGCCCAGGCCGAGCTGACCCAGCCAAAGACGTTTCGCAACGTGGTGCTCGGCGTCGTGGTGGGGGCGGTGCTGGGGATAGCCCTGGCGTTCATGCGCGAGGCGCTCGACACGCGCCTGCGCACCGTCGAAGAGTTGCGCGACCAGCTGATGCTGCCGCTGCTCGGGCACCTCAGGCGGCCGGCCAGGGCGCTGCGGCGCAACAACCGGCTGGCGACGATCTGGGAGCCGGACAGCGCCGGCGCCGAGGCCTTCCGCATGCTCCGCAACAACCTCGCGCCGACCCTGCGCGAGCTGGCCGCGGGCTCGATGATGGTGACGAGCGCCGTCCGCGGCGAGGGCCGATCGACCACCGCTGCCAACCTGGCCGTGGTGCTGGCACGGTCGGGCAGGCACGTGATCCTGGTCGACATGGACGTGAGGCGGCCGTCCCAGCACCGCCTGTTCGCGCTGGGCGATCGTCCCGGCCTGTCGGAGCTCGCGCTCGAGGAGATCGATGTGGACGACGCCCTCTGCCGCATCGACATCGACACCCGCCCCCGCGACGCGGTACCCGGCGGAGCGGCAACCGCGGCGCAGCAGGTGGCGGGAAGCGCGCACGTTTCGAGCAACGGCACACGCGCCAGAACTGCCACCGTGCACGGCAGGCTGAACGTCCTGACGGCAGGCCAGACGCTCACCGACCCGGGCGAGTTCCTGTCCGGACGGGCCGTGGCCCGGGCACTCAAGATGCTCGGCAACCGGTGCGACCTGTTGCTCCTGGACGCGCCGCCGCTGCTGGCCGCGGGCGACGCCGTCACCATCGCCGAGCTCGCGGACGGCCTGCTGCTGGTGACCCGCCTGG
>DASUHV010000040.1:0-2062 GCA_036273355.1 Gaiellales bacterium | reverse complement strand
CGAGCGAAGCCAGCGCCAGGTCCTGAAAGAGCCGACCGGGTGAAATATGTAGTTGTGCATGCCCTGGAGCAGCAGGAGCCTGGTGCCGGCCATGCGCTCCGGGTGATCGAAGTAGTCCATCCCTCCGGTGTGGGTGACCGCTTGGCCCTTGCGCAGCATGAGCGAGAGGTGCTCCATGGTCTCGATGTTCCCGAAGCCGAACATCCCGTTGATCGCGCGGTGAGTCGCCTCGTTAAGCTGCGCGTGCCGGTGGGTGCACCCGTAGACCGCGTTGATCCACCGGCAGACCGCCTGTTCGCACCGTTCCTCCGCGGGCATCGGGAGGGCGCGGAGCGCGATGTCCAGCGTCTCGTCCCGCAGCGAGGAGCGGGTGTCAGGTGACACGCGATCGACTCCCACGGTGCCGAGCACGTCCGCGGCGCGGATCTGCGACTTCACCATGTTGAAGACCGAACTGGCCGGGTGGAGCGGGAACTGCGCGCAGACCGCGGTGCGGATGCCCTGCATCCCGGCGAGAATCGCCATCTGCAGCGAGACCGAGCCCACGCAGTGGCCGAACGCCTGCAGGTCATCCCGGCCGGTTTCCTCAAGGACCTTCCTGACCGCGGTCGGCCAGTCCTCACGCGCGATGTCGTCGATCGTGAACTCGGTACCGGCCGAGGGCAGGTCGATCCCCGCCCGGTAATCGAACAGCCAGACGTCGTAGCCGCAGGCGGCAAGGAACTCGGTGAGGTTCTGCTCGATGGTCGGCGCGAGGAACGAGTGGGACGACATGCCGAACCCGGTGGCGAGCATGACCGGCCCCTTGTCGCCTGCCCGGTACCGCGTCAGCCGCAAGAACGCGTCGTCGCCGAGCCGCTCGTCGGCGTGCCACCGGCGGAGGCTGTCGCACCACCAGATTCCGTCCGGCGTCTTGGGTTCCCTTACCGCCGGCGCCTTTCTCGGCGCGCTCGGGAAGGCGCCTGGCTCGTCGAGCACGCCGCCGTAGATGTGCACCATCTCGTGCGCGAACAGCTTCAGGAACGCCAGCCGGTACTCGCGCTGCTCACGGCTGGGAACGTCCGCGACCTTGATGCTGTGGAGCATCCTGGTGAAGTCGGCCGGCTTCAGGTGCAAGATCCCCGTGCCCGGCTCCGATCCGCCGGGCTCCGGCCCGCCAGTCTCGCGGATCGTCGTGTAGAGCGTCGTCATCTCGGACCAGGCGTGGCCGGCTCCCCGCGCGTGGATCTCCTTGTGGCCCTCGAAGAGGTACTGGCTCCCCTCCTCGGAGAGCAGGTTCATCCGGTAGCGCATGCGCCAGGTCTCCACCTGCGACAGGTCGGGATCAAGGAGCGTGAAGCTGCCTTGGGTGACGGCCAGCGGGTGGGGTGACAGCTCTGGCGCGAGCACGGTCCCGGTAATCCTGGCCTCGTGCTTCGGGTCGTTGAGCATCGCCTGGGCGTCGTCGTACTCCATCGTGAGCAGGAGGTCTACCCGCGCGTCGTCCTCGCGGCCGTCCTCGTAACCCTCGGCGTAGCCGTCGTGCACGCTCATCGAGACGAAGCCGGTCAGGTGCTCGCTGAACGCGAGGCTGGCTCGCGGCGCGGCCGACACTAGCGGCGGCGCAGCCGAGTGGCCCTTCGGCTGCGCCGCCCTCCACCCCCGCTCCTCAATCATTTTCGCTGCCGTCCGCTCGGCGATCGCCGAGATGGTGAGCAGCGGGTTGACGTCAAGCGCCACCGGGATGACGGAGCCGTCGCAGACGTACAGCCCATCGTGCACCCCTTCGCCGGCCGGGTCGAACACCCGGCCCAGGTCGTCCACCACGCCCTTCGCCGCGTCATCGGCCATCACGCACCCGCCGAGGGGATGCACGGTGATGAGCGACCGCTCGCTCGTGCAGGCCCAGAGCGGGTCGGCGATCTCCGTCCCGTACAGCGCCTTGGTGGCCGCGGCCAGGGTCTGGTTGTTACGCGCGAATACCGGCTGCCCGGCAACCTCGGGCCACACGACCTGGATTCTGTCGTTCTCGAGAACGATCCGGCCGCCGCAGTCGTCCGTGCTCATCACCAAGTACGTCAGA
>DASUHV010000039.1:0-6508 GCA_036273355.1 Gaiellales bacterium | reverse complement strand
CTGAAGGCGGCCTGGTGCAGGCCGCCCGCCATCTGGCGTGACGGCAGGTCGAGCTTGCGCAGGATGTTCTGGACGTGGCGCTTGACCGTGAACTCGGAGATCTCGAGCCTGACGGCGATCGTGCGGTTGCGGGCGCCGGAGGCGATCAGCGCCAGCACCTCGCGCTCCCGCGGCGAGAGCGCGCTCAGCAGAAGCTCGCAGGCCCGGTGGCACTCGGTCAGCCTGCGCAGGCCATCCAGCACCGGGCCCACCAGGTCACGGGAGATGGCCGGCTCGCCGTGCAAGGCGGCGTCGATCGCCCGCAGCAGGCCCGAGCGGGAGATGTCCTTGCTCAGGTATCCCTGGGCACCGGCGACGACGGCTGCGACAACGGCGTCCGGGCGGGGCTGGTAGTCCCACACGACGACCCGCGTGCCGGCGTCGCGAAGCGACGGGAAGGTCTGGCGCGGCGGCTCGCCGATACTGGCGTCGACCAGCGCGATGTCGGGACGGCGCTCGCGCGCGACGGCGAGCATCCCGGGGGTGTCGGAGGCCTCGACGACCTCGTAGCTGCCCTCCCGCTCGAGCACCGTCGACACGCCGGATCGGAAGATCACCGCATCGTCGGCGACCAGGATGGTGGCGGGAGTCGTCTCGAATTCCACGTTGCGCTTCCTCGCCCGAGGAGTTGCCCTACCCTTCATGTGAATGATCGCAATGACGATCGTTGAGAGCAATGGGCCAGGCGGGCTGTTACGTAGGACCGTGAAGCCCATCGGGCGCACGCGCATCGGTCCGGACGAACCACTCCCGATAGTCCTCACGAATCGAGTTGAACCTGCGGATGGCCCGCGGGCACGGCGTTCACATCGACGACCGCAGCGGCTTCTTGGAGCTGACGGTTGCCCGGCCGGCCGCCCGGCGGGCGCTCAGGGATGCGCTCCAGGAGAACTACCGCGGGCCTCCGCTCGCTCGCCTGCAGGCGTGCGCCGAGCGGGCGCACGCCGAGCTCATGGCTCGCTGACGACCGCCGGTCTGAGGGTCACCGGCCGGTGGCCGGCGCGGTGCAGCGCGATCCAGGCGCCACCGGTGGAGCAGACGGCGAGCACCACCACCGCCAGGCCCGCGCCGGTGGTGCCGAGGGTGGCCGAGAAGGCCCAGACCAGCACCAGGCAAACCGGCGCCAGCCAGACCTTTGTGCTGAACATGAGCCGCGTCCCGCGGATGATGCGAAGGCGCGTGGTGGGGATCACGTCGAGCGTGTAGATCAGCGTCTGCAGCGCCACCAGCGGCGTCACCGCCACGTACGCCTGGTATCCGTGGCCATAGACGGCCGGGATCAGCCAGTAGGCCGACGCGGAGACCGCGACGCAGTAGAGACCGACGGCCACGGCAAGGACGAGGCCGTGGATGCGGGTCGTCCGCAGCATGCCCTGCTCGTCCCCGGCGCGCATCTCGGCGCCGCCGCGGACGAGCGCCGCCGAGGTCGCTCCGAGGAGCAGGATGTTCGTCGGCCCCATCAGGTTCTGCACCGCCTGCAGCGCTCCGATTGCCTGCGTCCCGGCGACAGCGGCGATCACGAACATCGCGAGCTGCTTCAGCCCGGCCCGGTTGACGAAGAAGTCGAGCACCAGCCAGTCGCTGATCGCGCGCCCCTTGTGCAGCACCTGAAAGGCGCGGCGAAGCGGGCCGACGCCGGCCCGGAACTGCCAGAAGCCGAGGAGCGCGGCCGCCAGTGCTCCCAGGCCCCAGCACCCGGCCGCGGCCTGCTCGCTGAACCGGCCAGTGCCGAAGGCGAGCCCGAGCGCGACCAGCTGGACGAGCAGAAACAGGCTGTCGTTGACCACCGAGGCAAGCGGACGTCCGCGCTGGAAGCCGATCATCCGCCACAGCTGCTGGAGCACCAGCGACGGCAGGAAGATGCCCAGCACGAGCACGGTCTGAGCGGGGTCGGACGTGAACCCGAGGCCGGCCGCGACGAGGGCGTAGACGACCGCCGCGGCGACGCCCACGACCAGGGCCGCGGTCACGTGCGGACCCGGCCCGTCGGGTTCCTCGCCCATCACCATCATCGGGTCGACGACCGCCGAGTCGGCCACGCCGAGGACGATCAACCAGGAGGCGGCGATCAGCGCGAAGACCCCGTAGTCACTGGGGTCGAGCCAGCGGCCGACCAGCACCATCAGCAGGAAGTTGGAGAGCGACGCGACCGCCTGGTCGAGCACCAGGTAGCGCGATCGCCACACCGGCGCGAGCGTCATCCGTGCCCGACCGCCGCGACCGCCACGCGTGGGTTCGTCGGGAGCGATCACACCTCGACTCACACTAGCCGCGTGTGCAATCGAGCACTATCCGCCCAGCGGACTATTACGTATCACGCTCAGCTAGGAGAGGGACCACGTGATGTGGTCCACTCTCCACAATTTCAGGTCACCACTGGTTGACGATCCGGAAGCGCACTGACCACATCCTCGTCGACCACATTGCCGCGGACGGCCCAGACGGCGGCCTGAATCCGGTTCTCCAGCCCCAGCTTCTCGAGGATACTGGCGATGTGGTTCTTGACGGTGCGCGGGCTGATGAAGAGCGTCGCTCCGATCGTGGCGTTGTCCCAGCCGTTGGCGACCAGGCGCAGCACCTGCACCTCGCGCGGCGTCAACTGGCGGTGGATCATCCCTGCGGTGTCTGTCACGGCATCTTCGGCATGGGCCGTCCGGATCAGGTGGTCGGCCATCGCCGGCGCGACCACGATCTCCCCGTGCACCGCCACCATGATCTGGGCGATCAGCACCTCCGCCGAGCTCGACCGCGAGACGCAGCCGCGGGCGCCGGCAAAGAGCGCCGCCAGCGCGGTCGGGGCATCCGGGTCGGAGACCAGCACGAGCAGCGGGCAGGCCCCGGCCAGGTCGCTGATCGCCGGGTCGCGGGTGTGCTCGGCCTCGTAGTCGAGGACAACGGCGTCGGTCGGGCTCGACCGGAGCAGGGTCAGTGCCTCGGCCGGGCTCGCCGCCTCGGCGGCGATCTCGAGGCCGCCGTGCTCGGCGACGCTGCAGATCCCGCGCCGGATCAGCTCGTTCTGCCCCACCACGATGATGCGCAGGCCGCCGCTTGCGCCCGCAAATCCGCCCATGTCTGACGGGTACCCGATCATGCCCTACCCCCAACGCTCGGCCACTCTCGGAGGAGCTCGTGCCGTACCCCGTAACGAGAATCTAGCGAGGATTCTCCGGTATGCAAAGATTATGTAAGAGCGCCCACCTTTCGGCCCCGACGTCACCCTTTTGCGGGGTAGCAAAGGGGGTCTAGGGCCCATAGGCTTCTGCGCAGAGGCGGCCGGCAGGCTTGGCGCTGCCCGCGATCAGAAGGGAAGGTGTGCCCATGAAGCGGTTTGGTCTAGTTGCTGCCGTCGTGGCGGCGTTGTTCGCAGTTTCCTCGGGGGCGTCCGCGTCCACCACCACGACGATGGGCTACCGGCATGCCTGCACGCACGGCCAGATGCGCTGCTTCGCCCTGATCGAAACCGAGAACGGAAATTTCGTCCGGCCGATGACGGCGACCCCGGCCGTGACAGGTCCCCATGCCTACGGGCCGATCCAGTACCACACCGCCTACCACCTGCCCAACAAGACGCCGCAGAAGGCAAACGGCACCCGCAAGGCGGTGACGGTGGCGATCGTCGACGCCTTCGACGACGCGACGATCTACCACGACCTGACGGTCTACAGCAAGACCAAGGGCATCCCGGTGATGCCGCAGTGCACCAAGAAGATCGTCAGGGCGTGCTTCAAGAAGCGCAACCAGGGCGCCGCGGTCGGCTCGGCTGTCGCGCCCGGCTGGGACGTCGAGATCGCGCTCGACGTGGAGACGGTGCACGCCATCTGCCAGAACTGCCGCATCGAGCTGATCGAGGCCGCGAACGCGAAGACCACGTCGCTGGGCGCGGCCGAGAACGTCGCCGCCGTGCACGCCAACATCATCTCCAACAGCTTTGGCGGCTACGGGATCGACGGCAGGGGCCCGAGCGCCATGAACTCTCCGTTCATCCACCCCAACAAGGCGATCGTCGTGGCCGCCGGCGACTTCGGCTACGGCGTCTCCTTCCCGGCCAGCCTGAACGCGGTCGTCTCGGTCGGCGGCACCAGGCTGCTGCTGGGGCCGAACAACAGCTACGGGTCGGAGACAGCGTGGGGGCCCGATACGATCGATCCGAACTCGGGCACCGGATCCGGCTGCGCCAGGGGCGAAAACCCCAACTTCACGCCCGTCAACGCCCAGCCGTTCCAGCTGAGCGTCGCGAACTACGTCAACACCGGCTGCGGCACGTTCCGCGGCGACAACGACGTCTCGGCCAACGCCGACCCGTACTCGGGCTCGGCCGTCTACACCAGCAAGCATGGCTGGATCAAGGTCGGCGGTACGAGCCTGGCAGCTCCGCTGATCGCCGGCACCTACGCGCTGGCGGCGAATGCCGCGACCGCCCAGTTCCCGGCCTCGATGCTGTACGCCCAGGCGGGCACGAGCGCGTTCAACGACGTGACCAGCGGCAGCGACGACGCCCTCAACTGGCCGGGGGCGCCGTGCAACCTGTCGACGACCGCCTGCACCGCGGCGCCGGGCTACGACCTGCCGACCGGCGTCGGCACCCCGAACGGCCTCGCCGGCTTCTAGCGAATAAAAGGTGCCAGGCACCTGGTATTCGGTCCGGCGCTAACGCCGCCCCCGCCCGAAGCTGTTCGGCGGGGGCGCCGCGGCCCGCAGCGCCTTCAGGTCGACCACCCGGCCGCCCTGGCCGGCGCCGGTGCCGACGGCCGCCGCGGCCGCCCGTCCGGCCTCGGCGATCCGCTCCTCGGCGGGCGCGATCTGCGGCCGCGCCTGGCTCTGCAGCGCGGCCACCCGGTCGGCGATCACGTTCAGCGTCCCCTGCCGCCGCTCCAACCGCCCCCACACCTGCACCAGCGGCTCCGAGCGGACGGTGATCCGGTCGCGCTCGTAGACGTCCGGGGGCACGATCACGTTGACCATCCCCGACTCGTCCTCGAGCAGCAGGAAGACGATCCCCTTGGCGGTGCCCGGCCGCTGCCGGGCGACCATCACGCCGGCCACCGTCACCCGGCCGCCGCTGCCCTCGCGCAGCGAGGCGGCGGTGCGGATGACCGGGTCGAGGCTCTCGCGCAGGAGTGCCATTGGGTGGCGGCCGGTGGTCAGCCCCATCGCCTGGTGGTCGGCCACCATCCGCTCCCACTCGTCCAGCCGCGGCAGCGGCGGGGCGGGAGCGGCGTCCAGCGGCAGCGCCAGCTGGCGCGCCTCGGCCGGCCCGGACGGCGCCCGGTGCAGGCCGAGCTCCCAGAGCAGGAGGCGGCGGTCGCCGAACGGCTCGCAGGCGCCGGCCCGCACCAGCACCTCCAGCTGGCCGGCGTCCAGCGGTGAGCGGCGGACGAGGTCGCCGAGGTCGTCGAAATCGCCCGAGCGGTCGCGCTCGGCCACCAGCAGCTCGGCCCGGGTGCCCACGCCCCTGACGTAGCCGAGGCCGATCCGCACCGCCTCGCCGGACTCCTCGACCGTGCAGGTGGCGGCGCTTCGGTTGACGTCCGGCGGCAGCATCCGGACGCCCCGCCGCTCGCCGTCGCGAAGCAGCGTCGCCGGCGGGTAGAAGCCCATTGGCTGGGCGTTCAGGAGCGCGCACAGGAACTCCGCCGGATAGGCCCGGTGCAGCCACGCCGACTGGTAGGCGAGGATCGCGAACGCGGCGGCGTGGCTCTTCGGGAACCCGAACTCCGAGAACGCCACCACCTTGCGAAAGACGGTGGCCGCGGTCTCGGCGGGGACGCCGTTTGCGACCGCGCCGGCGCAGAAGCGCTGCCAGTGCGCCTCCAGCGCCTCCCGGCTGCGCTTGCGGCTCATCGCCCGGCGCAGGCTCTCGGCCTCGCCGGTGGTGAAGCCGGCCAGCGCGATCGCGACCTCCAGCACCTGGTCCTGGAAGACGACCACGCCCAGCGTGTCGGCCAGCACCTGCTCCAGGAGCGGGTGGTCGAACGCGGGCACGAATTCGGGGTCGGCGCGCTTGTGCCGGCGGTTCGCGATGTACGGGTTGACCGCGTCGCCGACGATCGGCCCCGGTCGCACCAGCGCCACCTGCACCGTCAGGTCGTCCAGGTTCTCGGGCCGCGTCTGCACCAGCGACTGCATCTGGGCGCGGCTCTCGATCTGGAAGACGCCCACGGTGTCGGCCGCCTGGATCTCGGCGAAGACGTCGGGGTCGTCGAAGCCGACCCGGGAGAGGTCGATCGGCGAGCCGCGCGACTGGGCGATCAGATCGACGCACTCCTCGACCGCCGACAGCATGCCCAGGCCGAGCAGGTCGATCTTGAGGAAGCCGGCGTCGGCGCAGGAGTCCTTGTCCCACTGGCAGATCTGGCGGCCCTGCATGGCGGCCGGGATGACCGGCACCAGCTCGACCAGCGGCGTCGTCGAGACGACCATCCCGCCCGAGTGCTGGGAGAGATGCCGGGGCAGGCCGCGGATCTCCTCC
>DASUHV010000038.1:0-9629 GCA_036273355.1 Gaiellales bacterium | reverse complement strand
CACCACGGCGGCGTCGGACCCCGGCCACTCGGCGCCGGCGCCCTCGGCCGCCCAGAACACGCCGAAGCTGGAAAGCAGCACGCCGACCGCGAACTTGAGGGTGTTCTCCGGCACCCGCGCCAGCGGGCCGCGAACGGCGATGCCGACGGCGATCACGACCAGCGCCGCTGCCGCGGCGGCGCCGGCTGCCAGTGCCAGGGTGCGGCTGCTGGTGCTGAAGCCGACCACGATGAACGCCACCTCCAGGCCCTCGAGCAGCACCCCCTTGAAGGAGACGGTGAAGGCGTACCAGTCCATCTCAGACGAGGTCGTGGGGGCGGAGCTCGCCAGCTCACGCTCCTGTGCGAAGGCGAGCTGCTCGTCGTGCAGCGCCTTGTAGCCCGCCGCCCGCAGCACCGCCTTTCGCAGCCACTGCAGACCGAACGTGAGCAACAGCACGCCCACCACCACCCGCAGCGCTGAGATCGGGATCACTCGCAGCGCCGGGCCCAGCACCGCCACCACCGCCAGCAGCACCAGCGAGGCGGCGGCCACGCCGATCAGCGTCGAACGCCAGCCGCGCACGATCCCCACCGCCAGCACGATCGTGAGCGCCTCCACCGCCTCGACGGCACAGGCCACGAACACGGTCACCACCACCAGCAGATCGGTGCTCATGAGGTGGCGAAGTGGATGGCCAGGTACACGGCCGCGGTGACCGCGACGACGGCCAGCGCACAGATGATCCAGACAGCCGCGACCACCAGCAGCGGCGTCCCCGGGCTGTCGCCCTCATCCGCGGTCTGCTCGAGGCGGTCGAGGTCATGGGCGACCGAGCTCCGAAATATCATGCCCTCAGCATCCCGCTGGGAATGGGCGCCCGGCATCCGGCGAGGGCCACATTCGCTGCGGAGTTCTACGCGAGTGCGGGCGAGAGGACTCGAACCTCCACGGCCTGAAGCCACCGGCTCCTAAGGCCGGCGCGTCTACCAATTCCGCCACGCCCGCGCGTGTCTGGAGCAGGTTATTCGATCCTCCGGCGATTTCGATCAAGACCCGGCACCATTGCGCCGATGAGGAAGGTTGGATAACTGGATCGCGAGGCCGCACATCGAAACGCCCACACACGCTTCGGAGCTGTCACCCGATCGGCCGCTGAGCGACGCGTCGGCCGATGCGCTTGGCCATGCCGTATTTGCGGCGCACCTGGCCTCGGTGATCGCGACGCTATCCCCCAAGGAAGGGATCACGGTCGGCCTCTACGGCGACCCCGGCGGCGGGCGCACGACCGCGCTCAACCTGACGCGGGCCGCGCTGCGCGCGCACCCGGCCGCCGCCAAGTGGACGGTGGTCGACTGGAACCCGTGGCTGCTGTCCGGCGGCGCCGATCTGGAGCAGCGGTTCGTGCAGCTGCTGGTGTCGGCGGCGCTCGGGTCGAGCTCCGACCAGCTGCCCGACCCCACGCAGATCTCGGCGCAGCTGGCGAAGGTGGCCTCGACGCTCGGCTCCGGCGACAAGCGCGTAGTGGTGCTGATCGACGACGCCGACCGGCTGTCGCCGGATCGCCTGGCGGAGCTGCTGCGGCTGCTGGCGTCGGCCGCCCCGATCGCCAACCTGGTGTTCGTGGTCTCGCTCAGCCGTGACCTGGTCAGCGGCGACGGGATCGACAAGACGCTGCAGCTCGAGATCGACCTGCCGCTGGCCGACCGTGCGCTGCTGCAGCAGATGTTCGTCGACCGGATTGAGCCGCTGCTGACCGAGGCCCGCGAGGGCGGGCTGGTGCATCCGGACTACTGGGTGGACATCTGCACCCACGCGATCGATCCGTTCCTGCGCACCCCGCGCGACGTTGTCCGACTTGTGAACGCGACCACGGCCACGTACGCGGCCGTCAGGGGCGAGGTCAACCCGATCGACTTCACGGCGCTCGAGACGCTGCGGCTGTTCTGCCCCGTCGCCTACGACGCGGTGCGGCGGCGGCCGTCGGCGTTCCTGCTGCCGGTCAGCGCGCGGCGCGACGAGGACGGGTCGCTGGGCGAGACCAAGCGCTACCACGAGGCCTGGGGCGAGCAGCTGTCGGAGGCAGACCGGTCGCGCGCCACGAACCTGCTGATGCGGCTGTTCCCGCGGCTGGGCGACATCCTCGGCGCGCGGGTGCTGGCGTCGATGCCGGAGGACACATGGCGGACGCTGCTGCTGGTGGCCAGTGAGGAGACGTTCCCGGTCTACTTCCAGCTGGCGATCCCGAGCGGCGGCATCTCGAACGCCGACCTGGCGTCGAAGCTGGAGCACTTCGGGGACACCAACCAGTTCGCGGCCACGCTGATCGAGCTGGCGCGCGACCCCGGCCCGGACGCGCCGCAGCGGCTGCAGGCGTTCCTGAGCCGGCTCGAGAACCACATCGGGGAGAGCGGCGAGCGCGAGGAGATGGAGGCGGCGATGCGGGCGCTGTTCCAGGCGGCGAACGAGCTGCTGCGGCGCGAGGAGAGCGGGCGGCTGGACATCGACATCTCGCAGCACCTGCGCCGGATCGTGCGGCGGCTGCTTTTGCAGGTGGAGCAGGACGAGCGCGTGTCGCTGCTGGAGGAGGGCATCGGCAGCGGCGGCTCGATCGCGACCACGACCGACATCGTGATCATGCTCGGCCAGCAGCACGGCAAGTACGGCGGGGAGTGGACGGAGGGCGCGGAGACGCTGGTGACGCTGTCGCAGCTGGCGCAGGTCGAGAACCTGGCGCTGACGGCGGTGCGCGACGAGGCCGAGGGCGGCAACCTGCTGGGCGCTCCCAAGATGGGCGACGCGCTGGCCTGCTGGGCGAGCTGGAACCGCGGTGAGTGCCGGGCGTGGGTGTCACGGTCGATCCAGACGGACGAGGGGCTGGTCGCGTTCCTGCAGCCGTTCATGCGCAGCGCCGGGCAGCCGAGCGCGAGCGCGCGCGGGCCGCGGGTCGAGAACCGGCTGGATCACCGGCGGCTGCGGCCGTTCCTGGAGCCGGGCGCGATCGTCGACCGCGTCAAGGACCTGGCCGAGCACCCGGACCGCACCGAACAGGAGAAGCAGCTGATGCGCCGCTTCGTGCTCGACCACGAGCTGCTCCAGCAGGCGACCAGCGCCGACTACACCGAGGGCGAGAACCAGCAGTCGGACAGCTTCGCCGCCTGACGGGTGGAACGATGGTGCCGGGCACCGTCGTTACACGCGTTGCACGGGCGTGACCGTCCCGTTACCGAATTCCCGGGAAACCCGTCACGGCAGCGTCACGCGCCGGTCACGGGTGTTACGACAGTGCCGGGCTACGTCGTAACAGGCGTGACCCTGGCGTGACGGCCGCGACACACCTGTCACGGGTGATGGAACGGTGCCCGGCACCTCTCTATCAGCGCCGCTCGTAGCCGCCACGCCGGCCGCGAATCGGGCGAACAGGGCGGCCGTTTGCCGATACCGGTATCCTGAAGGCACGCGGTGGCCGTAGCTCAGCTGGTGGTAGCCCCTGGTTGTGGTCCAGGAGGTCGTGGGTTCGAGTCCCACCGGTCACCCTTGATCCCCGTCGACTCGCGCAGCGTATGATCGGCGGTTCACCATGCTCCGCGACGACTACTACGACCTCGGCGGGTTCGGCCGCCCCGTCACCACGACGGCGGACGACGCCAAGACCTGGTTCGACCGCGGCCTCACCTGGTGCTGCGCCTTCAACCACGAGGAGGCCGTCCGCTGCTTCCAGCACGCGATCGAGGCCGACCCCGCCTGCGCGATGGCGCACTGGGGCCTCGCCTACGCGATCGGCCCCAACTACAACAAGAACTGGGACGCCTTCGAGCCGGAGGAGCTGACCGACGCCGTGGCCACCGCGCACGCCGCCGTCGCCAGCGCCTCCGAGCTGGCCGGCGGCGGCACGCCGGTCGAGCGGGCGCTGATCGCGGCGCTGCGGGCGCGCTTCCCGAAGGACACGCCGGCCGAGGACTGCGCCCCCTGGAACGACGAGTACGCGGCCGCCATGCGCACCGTCTACGCCGAGTTCGGTGACGACCAGGACGTGGCCTCGCTGTTCGCCGAGGCGCTGATCGGCCGCACGCCCTGGCTGCTCTGGGACCTGCAGACCGGCGGGCCCGCCGAGGGCGCCGACACGGCCGAGGCGATGGCCGTGCTCGAGCGTGCGATGGCCGCCTCGAACGGCGCTCGCCCCCACCCCGGCCTGCTGCACATGTACGTGCACACGATGGAGATGTCGCCCTTCCCGGAGCGCGCCCTGCGCGCCGCCGACCAGCTGCGCGACCTCGTCCCGGACGCCGGTCACCTCGTGCACATGCCCACCCACATCGACGTGCTCTGCGGCAACTACCGCGACGTGGTCACCGGCAACCGGCGCGCGATCCTGGCCGACCGCAAGTTCCTGGAGCGCGAGGGCGCCCTCAACTTCTACACCCTCTACCGCTGCCACGACTACCACTTCACCATCTACGGCGCGATGTTCCTGGGCCAGCCGGAGCCGGCGCTGGAGGCGGCCGCCGAGCTGCGGGGGACGCTGACCGAGGAGCTGCTGCGGATCGAGGTGCCGGTGATGGCCGACTGGCTGGAGGGGTTCGTGCCGATGCACCTGCACGTGCTGGTGCGCTTCGGCATGTGGGACGAGATCCTGGCCGAGCCGCTGCCGGACGACGCCCAGCTCTACTGCGTGACCACCGCCATGCTGCACTACGCGAAGGGCGTCGCGCACGCGGCCACCGGCGACCTGGCCGCGGCCGACGAGCAGCGCCGCCTGTTCCGCGAGGCCTACGCGCGCGTGCCCGACACCCGCTACCTGTTCAACAACACCTGCCTGGACGCGCTGGCCGTGGCCGCCGAGATGCTGGACGGCGAGATCGAGTACCGCCACGGCCGCTACGACGCGGCCTTCGCGCACCTGCGCCGCTCGGTCGAGCTCGACGACAACATGCTCTACGACGAGCCGTGGGCCTGGATGCAGCCGACCCGCCACGCGCTTGGCGCGCTGCTGCTCGAGCAGGGCCACGTTGAGCAGGCGGAGGCCGTCTACCGGGCCGACCTGGGACTGGACTCGACGCTCAGCCGACCCTGCCAGCACCCCGACAACGTGTGGAGCCTGCACGGGTTCCACGAGTGCCTGACCCGCCTCGGCAAGCAGGCCGAAGCCGACATCGTGCGGCCGCGGCTGCAGCTGGCGCTGGCCCAGGCGACGGTGCCGGTGCGCAGCTCCTGCTTCTGCCGCATGACGCACGCCGCCTGAGCGGTCTCAAGCACCCACCGCCGCCGGCCGATATCTGTCGTGATGAAGGATCCAGCACTCGAACTTGCCTACGCGGCGTCCGACGCGTACCGGTACGAGGCCGAGAACCTGGCCGTGATCGACGGGGTGCTCGACACCCTGGGCGAGCGCGCCGAGATCAGCCCGCTCGAGTTCCTGAAGCTGCGGGAGGAGCTGCACGTGGTGCTGACCAGCAACCGCACCGCGCCCAGCGTGATGAAGATCATGGCGATGGCCGACGCCGCCCGCATCTGCGGCATCGAGTCCAGCTCGGCCGCCAAGCGGCGCGAGCGCCGCTTCTGGAAGAAGCACCTCGAGAAGACCCTCGACGAGCTGACGAAGCTGCTCGCGTCCACGCTCGACGCGCTGGCCGACGAGCAGTACTAGCCGGCTACAGCCACTCGGTCTGCATCTCGCCGGCGGCGTGGATGCAGGTCATCCGAAGCGTGCCCTCGCCGGCCGCCTGGAACCGGTGGGCGTCGCCGGCCGGCACCACCACCACGCTGCCGGCGGGGCCGGGCACCTCGCTGTCGCCGACGGTGAACAGCGCCTCGCCCTCCTGCACGATGAACACCTCGGCGTAGGGGTGGCGGTGCAGGCTGTTGCCGCGGCCGGGCGGGTACTCGATCAGGAAGAACGACACGCCGGCGCCGTAGGTGTGACCCTCCATCCGATGCGTGGTGGCACTCGTGCGCAGGTCTTCGACGTCGATCACGGGGCTCATCGAGACAAATCTTAACCGCAGCGTCCGGCCGATAGGCGTAGGCTGTGGGCGGACACAAGCACTGTCCGTGCGCGCATCGGGCAGCCTGTCCAAGAATCAAGGCCCGCCGAGTGCCACGGGAGCAGTCGGCGGGCCTTCCACCTGGACCCCTTGACCAGCGGCGCAGAGGCACGGATGCTGAAACCACGCCGCGGCGCTGGCTCCAAGCCCCGGGTTCGCCGCGGCGTCACCGGTCGCGGCTCCCCGAGGACGATCGGTGGCGTGCGCCGTGTCGCCTCCGGGGGCATCCCAGTTCACGGCGCACGCACATTCTCCTAACATCCGGGGCGTAGGATCGCGCGGCGGAGTCGTCCTGCCGGCCGCGGTCGGCACGGAAAGCGACCCCTCTCTGATAGGGCCCGTCGGTGGCGTGGAGCCTCCACCGACGGGCCACTTATCCCAGCGGCCGCGAAGCTAGCGGCCTCTCCGGTCCGGAGGCCCCGCGGGCAAGTACGATCAGCGGGCCGCGCCCGTAGCTCAGGGGATAGAGCAGTGGCCTTCGAAGCCACGTGTCGCAGGTTCGAATCCTGCCGGGCGCATGTGTCAGGAGGCTCCACCTACCTCTCGCTGCGGGATCGCCTTGCCAAGGGCAAGGCGGTGCGCGCGCAGGTGCCGCGCTCGGTGCACGGCGAGTGGCGGCCGCCGGCGGCGCGGCGCGATCCGGCGGGGATGCCGGAGCGCCGGGCGGCGTCGGCCCTCGGCTTCTTCCGCGGCGGCGCCTACGCGATGGCCGCCGACCTGGCCGCCAGCCCGCGCACGAGCCTCTGGACGCAGCTCTGCGGCGACGCCCACCTCGGCAACTTCGGCGCGTTCGCCGCGCCCGGCCGGCGGGTGGTGTTCGACCTCGACGACTTCGACGAGACGCTGCCGGGCCCGTTCGAGTGGGACCTGAAGCGCCTGGTGGCGAGCCTGGCGGTGGCCGGCCGCGAACGCGGCTTCAGCGACTCGCAGCGGCTGCGGGTGAGCACGGCCGCGGCCCGGGCGTATCGCGACGCCATGTGGCGGCTGGCGCGGATGGGCGCGATCGACGCCTGGTACTCGCGCGTGGACGTCGACGACGTGGCGCGCAACGGGACGACGCTGCCGCGCCTGGCGGCCGGGGAGCCGCGGATCGTGAGCGACCCGCCCCGGATCACGCCGATCGAGCAGCTGGCCGGCGAGGACGATCCCGACGCCGTCGCCCAGATGCTGAGCGGCTCGATCCAGCGCTACGGGTCGACGCTGCCGTCCCACCGCCGGCACCTGCTGGATCGGCTGCGGTACGTGCACGCGGCCCGCGCCACGGACGCGTGGGTCGTGCTGATGCTCGGCCGCGACGGCGGCGACCCGGTGTTCCTGCAGCTGAAGCCGGCGGGCCCGTCGGTGCTGGAGCCGTTCCTGGGGACGAGCCACTACCCGAGCCACGGCCAGCGCGTGGTCGAGGGACAGCGGCGGATGCAGGCGGCCGGCGACGTGCTGCTGGGCTGGGACCGGATCACCGCGCCGGACGGGATCACGCGCGACGTCTTCATCCGCCAGCTCTGGGATCCGCTGGGCTCGATCAGCGTGGAGACGATGGCGCCCCGCGCGATGCGGCGCCACGCCGGCCTCTGCGGGCAGGCGCTGGCGCGCGCCCACGCGCGGGCGGGCGACGCGGTGGCTATCGCCGGGTACATCGGCTCGGGTGACGCGCTGCCGCGTGCGCTGGCGGTCTTCGCCGAGGCCTACGCCGACCAGAACCAGCGCGACTCCGAGGCGCTGCGATCGACGGCCGGCACCGGTGCGCTCGCCAACTTGCCCCCAGATACGCCGCGCCCCGGTGCGCGGATCGCTCACCGGGGCGAACGTGCAGACCTGCACGCCTCTACTTAGCGTGTCCTGATGAGGGGGTAAGGCTCTTCAGGACGTAGTGCAGAATAGCGCGAATTGCAGGCCTTTGTGAAATTTCCCAAAGCCGGCTTGTGTCCATCTCATCGACGCCCGGATGCAACCCGAATGCAACACCCGCGTCTGGCACCGGTGTTGCGCCCGATTCTACGAATTTCGTAGAAAACAGGCCCTAATACTCCGAATTTCGTAGCCGCCTCCCCGTTTTGCTATCGGAATTCGTGCAACACCGGTGCCAGACGCACGTGTTGCGCCACCCGGCTGTGACCGCGCCGTGACGGGCGCTGCCGGGCCGCTCAGCCGACGCGCTCGAACAGCGCCGCCTGGCCCTGCCCCACGCCGACGCACAGCGTCGCGATCCCGTAGCGGCCCTGTCGCCGCCGCAGCTCGTGCAGCAGCGACACCACCAGCCGCGCGCCGCTCATTCCCAGCGGATGGCCGAGCGCGATCGCGCCGCCGTTCACGTTCACCCGCTCCGGGTCGAGCCCCAGCTCGCGCACCACCGCCACGCTCTGCGAGGCGAACGCCTCGTTCAGCTCGACCAGGTCGATCTCCTCCACCCCCACCCCGGCCCGCCCCAGCAGCTTGCGCACGGCCGGGATCGGGCCGATCCCCATCACCCGCGGATCCACCCCCGCCACCGCGCTCGCGCAGAACCTGCCCAGCGGCTCCGCGCCCAGCGCCGCCGCCCGCTCCTCGCTCGCGATCACCAGCGCCGCCGCGCCGTCGTTGATCCCGCTCGAGTTGCCGGCCGTGACCGACCCGCCCTGGCGGAAGATCGGCTTCAGGTCGGCCAGCCGCTCCGCGCTCGTGTCCGGCCGCGGGTGCTCATCCACCTCCACCTCGCCCACCGCCACCAGCTCGTCCGCGAACCGCCCGGCCGCCTGCGCCTCCGCCCAGCGCCGCTGCGAACGCAGCGCGAACGCGTCCTGATCCTCGCGCGACACCCCGCACTGCTCGGCCACGTTCTCGCCCGTCTCCCCCATGCTCTCCAGCGGAAACATCGCCTCCATGCGCGGGTTCGGGAAGCGCCAGCCGAGCGTCGTGTCGTACATCGTGCGGTCGCCGCGCGGGAACGCCTTGTCGGGCTTGCCGGTGACCAGCGGCGCCCGGCTCATCGATTCCACCCCGCCCGCCACGAACAGGTCGCCGTCCCCGGCCACCACCGCGTGGCAGGCCGACACCACCGCCGCCAGCCCCGACGCGCACAGCCGGTTCATCGTCACCCCCGCCACCGACTGCGGCAGCCCCGCCAGCAGCACCGCCATCCGCGCCACGTCGCGGTTGTCCTCGCCGGCCTGGTTGGCGCAGCCCAGGTAGACGTCCTCGATCTGTGCCGGGTCGACCCCCGCCCGGTCGACCGCCGCCCGCACCGCGATCGCCGCCAGGTCGTCGGACCGCACGCCCGAGAGCGCACCGCCGTAGCGCCCGATCGGCGTGCGCACCGCCGACAGGATCACCGCCCGGCTCACGACTCCTCCGCCGTCCGCAGCGACCGCAGCGCCGCCAGCTCGGCCGCTGTCGGCGCCGGGGTGACCTCGACCTGCTCGGCCACCTGCAGCGGCCACCCCGTGGCGGCCACCACGTCGGCCACCTCCACCCCCGGATGCACCTGGCGCAGCACCAGCTCACAGCTCACCGGGTTGGGCTCGAGCACGCCCAGGTCGGGGATTACGGCGCTCACCCCCCGCCCCTGCAGCCCCAGCCGCTCGCGCGCGCCCGGCCCGTCGCCGTAGCCGACGGTGGTGCGGAAGTCGAGCC
>DASUHV010000037.1:0-2303 GCA_036273355.1 Gaiellales bacterium | reverse complement strand
GATCGTCCAGCCGGTGGCGATCGAGGCCTTGGCGAACTGCAGCTCGCGAACGTCGCGTTGCGACAGGTAGACGGCGTTGGCGGGGTCGTCGCCGCGCCAGGCCAGCACGAACACCCGCTCCTCGCCGACCTTGACCAGCCGCGTCGCCAGCCCGGGGTGCAGTTCGGCGGCCGTCTCGTCGGGCACGAACCGGCCCGAATGGTCGATCAGCCCGACGCCGACCAGGGCGGCCACCGCATCCACCAGGCCGGATCCGCACATGCCGACAGGGTCGGCGTTGCCGATCACCTCCAGCTGGAGGTCGTCGTCGACCACCTTGACGCCCTCGATGGCGCCCTCCGCGGCCCGCATACCGCACTTGATCTGGGCCGCCTCGAAGGCCGGCCCGGCCGGTGCGGCGGTGGCCAGCACCCGCTCGGCCGAGCCCAGAGCGATCTCGGAGTTGGTGCCGACGTCGATGAACAGGCGCAGCCGGCGGTCGCGGGTGAGGCCGGTGGCCAGCAGGCCGGCCACGATGTCGCCGCCCACGTAGGCGCCCAGGGCCGGGAACACCGCCGCCGGCGCGCGCGGGTGCACGCGCACGCCGAAGTCCGCCGCCCGCGCCGCGGGCAGCTGGCGGGCGGTGATGATGAACGGGGCGACGGCCAGCGGCTCCGGGTCGATGCCCAGCGCCAGCTGGGTCATGGTCACGTTGCCACACAGGGAGATCTCGTACACCTGCTCGCGGGCCACGCCGGCCTGCTCGCACACCTCTCCGGCCAGCATGTCCAGCGTCTCGGCCGCCCGCGCCTGCAGGGCCTCCAGGGCGTCGGCGTCCATCATGGTGGCCGACACCCGCGAGATCACGTCGGCGCCGTAGGGCTGCTGGCGGTTCAGCATCGAGCGCACGGCCAGCGGCTGGCCGGTGGTCAGGTCGAGCAGGGTGGCGACCACCGTCGTGGTGCCCAGGTCGAAGGCGATCGCGTGCCGCGTCTCGGTGGTGTCGCCCGGCTCGATGTCGATCAGCTCGTCGTCCACGACCACCGCCGTGACCTTGAAATCCGAGCTGCGCAGCATGCTCCCCAGAGCGCGCGCCGCGCCCAGGTGCACACGCAGCTCGAGGTCGGAGATGGCCGTCAGCAATCGCTCGAGGTCGGACGCCTGGTCCTCCAGAGACGGCTCGGAGAGCTCGACGTAGCGCTTCTGCACCGCCGGGCGCAGGATCACATGCCTGCCGACGCCGACCAGCGCCGCCTTGGGCCGCGTCTGCAGGGGCGGCACCTCGACATCCAGGTCGGTGGTCACGGGCGCCCGGCAGGCCAGCCGCCAGCCGTCCTTCAGCTCGGCCACGGTGAAGGCCCGCGGATCGACCGCGGAGATCGGGATCGAGCCGGAGGCCAGCCGCACCTTGCACTTCTTGCAGGTGCCGTGGCCGCCGCAGGTCGAGTCGATGGCGACGCCGTTCCAGGAGGCCGCGTCGAAGATGGTGGTTCCCACCGGCACCCGCGTCTCGGTGCCATCCGGGGCGAACCGAACCAGAACCCGCCCGGCGCCCACCTCCACCGGCTCGGGGGTGCTCACGCCGATGCAGCCGCCTGACGCGCGCGGTAGGCGCCGATCCAGCGCGCCCCCCACTCGTCGTGGCCGAGCAGCAGATCGGCGGCCAGCACGCCGTCCACGCACTGCGGCGAGCGGGCGTCCATGATCGCGCTGGTCAGGCCGTGGCTGGCCGCGATGGCCAGGAAGACAGCTCCCAGAGCGTGCCGGCCGGGCATCCCGAACGACGTATTGGACGCGCCGCAGGTCATGTTCACGCCCAGCTCGTCGCGGATCAGCTGCACGGTCTCGATGAACAGCGTGACCGCCCGTGGCTCGGCGCCGATCGGCATGGCCAGCGGGTCGATGACCACGTCTTCGGGCGGGATCCCGTGGTCGCCGGCGGCGGACACGATCTTGCGCGCCACCTCCAGCCTGCGCTGCGCGTCCATCGGGATCTCGTCGTCATTGGCCAGGCCGATCACGGCCGCTCCGTGCTTGGCCACCAGCGGCAGGATGGCCTCAAGCCGCGAATCCTCTCCCGTCACGGAGTTGACCAGCGCCTTGCCCTCGTAGGCCGAGAGCCCCGCGTCCAGCGCCTCGATGATCGAGGAGTCGATGCACAGCGGCAGGTCGGTCAGGTCCTGGGCCATCTTGATCGCCTGCTGCATCAGGCCCACCTCGTCGGCCAGCGGGTCGCCCACGTTCACGTCGAGTACGTGCGCGCCGCCCGCCACCTGCTCGGCGATGTCGATCTCGAGCTGCGACAGGTCGCCCGCCTGCAGCTG
>DASUHV010000036.1:0-4956 GCA_036273355.1 Gaiellales bacterium | reverse complement strand
CGTAGCCGGACACGAGCGTCCGGACGTCCTCCTCTGGGGCGCCGCCCAGCGGGTCAACTCCGAACAGCACCAGGTTGCCGTCGGTGAGCGTGCCGGTCTTGTCCAGGCAGACGGTGTCGACGTTGGCCAGCGACTCGATCGCGTTCATGTACTGCACGAGCATGCCCTTGCGCGACAGCCGCACGGCACCGACCGCGAAGGTGAGGCTCATCAGCAGCACCAGCCCCTCGGGGATCATCGTGACGATGCCGGCAGTGGCGGTCGCCACGGCCTCGCGGAATGGGGTGTCGCGCGCCGCCAGCGTCCACACCAGGGCGACGCCCAGGGGCACCATCACCGCCACCAGCAGCCGCAGCAGCTGGTTCACCTGCTGCTCCAGCGGGGAGCGCTGCGCCGTGTCCTCCCGGGCCGTGCCCAGCAGCTGCCATGCGTAGCTGTCGGGGCCGGTGCCGGTGACGACGTAGCCGCCGCTGCCCTCGACGCAGAACGATCCGGACAGCACGCGCTCGCCCTCGGCCCGCGGCACCGGCAGCGACTCACCGGTGAGCGGCGACTCGTCCAGCATCAGGCCCACCGAGCGCGACACATCGCCGTCGGCCACCACCTGGTCGCCGGAGCGCAGCGTGACCAGGTCGCCGTCGACGACGTCGTTCAGGTGCAGCATGCGCTCGGTGCCGTCCCGCACCACCCGCGCCTGCGGCGCCACCAGCAGCGCGGCCCGGTCGAGCACGCGCTTGGCGCGCAGCTCCTGGATGATCCCGATCGAGGCGTTCGCGATCAGGATGCCCGCGAACAGGCCGTCCGCATACTGGCCGCTGACCAGGATCAGCACCAGGAAGACGGCCAGGATCAGGTTGAACAGCGTCAGCGTGTTCGACCGCACGATGCTCTTGACCGAGCGGCTGGAGGGCGGCGGCGGGACATCCCCCCGCTGCGCGAGGCGTCGCGCGGCCTCCTGCTCGCTGAGACCGGCGGCGGCGGCCTCCGGCTCCTGCGACTCCTGAATCACGGAGGTCAGTGTAGTGTGCTCGCCATGAGCGACGGCACCGCCCCGCTGGTCGGAGTGATCATGGGATCACGGTCCGACTGGGAAACGATGCGCCATGCGGTGGAGACGCTCGAGCAGCTGGAGGTGCCCCACGAGCACCGGGTGGTGTCGGCCCATCGCACACCGGATCTGCTGTTCGAGTACGCGGCCACGGCCCGCGAGCGCGGGCTCAAGGTGCTGATCGCCGGGGCGGGCGGAGCGGCGCACCTGCCGGGCATGGCGGCCTCCAAGACCAGCCTGCCCGTGCTGGGAGTGCCGGTGCAGTCAAAGGCGCTCTCCGGGATCGACTCGCTGCTCTCGATCGCGCAGATGCCGGCCGGGATCCCGGTCGGAACGCTGGCGATCGGCCGCTCCGGCGCCATCAACGCGGCGCTGCTGGCGGCGGCGATCCTGTCCACCTCGGACGCGAACGTCGCCGCCGCGCTCGAGCAGTTCCGGGCAGAGCAGACGGCGGACGTGCTGGCCAACCCGGATCCGTCGGAGTAGCGAGGTGCGCGTGGGAGTGCTGGGCGGCGGCCAGCTGGCGCGCATGTTGGCGCTGGCGGGACATCCGCTTGGGATCGCGTGCACCGCGCTGGATCCGGCCGCGGACGCCTGCGCCGGCCCGGTGGCCGAGCTGATCGTGGGCGCCTACGACTCGCCCGAGGGGCTCGACCGGCTGGCGCGGTCAAGCGACGTGGTCACCTTCGAGTTCGAGTCGGTGCCGGCGGCCTCGGCGGAGCGGCTGGCGGGCCACGTGGCGGTGCAGCCGCCTCCGGCCGCGCTGGAGGTGGCGCAGGACCGGCTGCACGAGAAACGGCTGTTCGCCGAGCTGGGGATCGAGACGGCGCCGTTCCGCGCGATCGGCTCACAGGCCGAGCTGGACGGCGGGCCGCTGCCGGGAGTGCTGAAGACGCGGCGGCTCGGCTACGACGGAAAGGGCCAGCGGGTGCTGCGCGACGCGGGCGAGGCGGAGGGGGCGTTCGCGGCGCTGGGGGAGGTGCCGCTGATCCTGGAGGGTCTGGTCGAGTTCGACCGAGAGCTGTCGATCGTGGCCGTGCGCGCGGCGGGCGGCGAGGTGGCGTGCTATCCGCTGGTCGAGAACCACCACCGCGAGGGGATCCTGCGGATCACGCATGCCCCGGCGCCGGACGCCGGCGCGGCGCTGCAGGAGCTGGCGGAGCGCTACGCGCGCCTGGTGGTGGAGCGGCTCGAGTACGTCGGCGTGCTGGCGCTGGAGCTGTTCCAGGTCGGCGACCGGCTGCTCGCCAACGAGATGGCGCCGCGCGTGCACAACTCGGGGCACTGGACGATCGAAGGCGCCGAGACCAGCCAGTTCGAGAACCACCTGCGTGCGGTGTGCGGCCTGCCGTTGGGTACCACGGAGCTGCGGATGCCGTGCACGATGGTGAACCTGATCGGCGCAGCGCCTGCCACCGCGGAGCTGGCCGCTGTGACGCGTGCCCACGTGCACCTATATGGCAAGGCGCCGCGCCCGGGGCGCAAGGTCGGGCATGTCACCGTCACGCGCGGCGGCGACTGGAAGGCCGCCGCCGCGCTTGCCGATGCTGTCTAGAAGATGCGCTTGTAGAGATGCGTGGGCCGGTTCAGGGCACTCACGGGAATGCGCGCTGACCGCAGCGGCACCTGCGCCAGAGCTCCGCCACCCGACACCACCACGCTGTCAACGCCGGCGGTGAAGAAGAACTGGTTGTCGACCTCGGCGATGCGCAGCCTGACCAGGCGTCCGGCCCATGGCGCGAGGTTGAAGCTGATGGTATGCGGCGCGACCGCCAGCGGATCGCCGGGCACCGTGCGGAAGACGTTCGCGACGATGTCGGACGGACGCAGCGAGTAGAGACCGGCGTCGGGCAGCGTGAGATCGATCCGCAGCTGCTGATCAGGCGCCGGGCCTGGCACCAGCATCCGCGGGGTGAAGAACACGCCTGCCCAGTTCACGTACCAGAGGGTCATCGACAGCTGCCCGTCCTTGGGCACGCGGAAGGTCTGGAACAGCACGTTGCCGCCGGGTCCGGCCTGGTCGACCAGCGCCGCGGTCTTGCCCTGCGGAGGCGGGGGGACGGGGGCGCCGCTGATCGGTGCCACCGTTCCGTGGTAGGCGAACCAGCCGTGCAACACGACCAGCGGATGGCCGGGGGCATGCCCCCACCCCGACATGGATCCGGTCTCGAAGTCGCCGTTGACGAGGACGTTGGTCGAGCCGGTTGCGAGCGACCCGCCGGTCGCAAGGGCGACCAGGCTGAGCGCGGCGACCAGCGTCGCGAGCCGAAGGGATCTCATGGGGCTGCCTCCTGAGCCGTTGATGCAAACCCCGGCACGGTGGCAGATCGTGGCGGCCGTGTCAACCGCCGGTTGCGGCTCCTTCGACGAACGCGGCGTGCACAGGGTGATCCTCGACGGCCTCCGGATCGGGCAGGCCATGGGCGCGGAACAGGCCGGTGATCGCCCCGGCCACGAACGCCTTGTACGTCTCACGGTCAGGGCAGGTGTCGACGACGATGATGCCGTCTTCGGCGCGCAGGCACAGGTGCAGCCGCATGTTTGCGGCCGGGATCTCGGCCACCACCGCGTCGTAGCGGCGCAGCAGATCGTCCGGATCGCCCCTGAATCGCCAGATCGATGCGTGCATCAGACCCGCGCCCAGTGCGTCCGGGTGTACGGGCGGCTGAACCCCAGGGCTCCGAAGTAGGCGTAGGAGGGCGTGTCCAGCCCGGGGGACGGCTGCTCGATGTCCGAGATGATCGTGCGCGCCCCGAGCGCTGGCCCGTCAGCCACGATCCGCGCGCAGATGGCGGCATCCGGCTCGAAGTCCTGGGTCATGATCCCGGGCACCGGGCCGTCCATGCCCAGCCAGGCAATGCCGTCGCGGCCGACGTGCATGCCACGGGCGGCCACGATCTCGCCACGCTCGCGGGCCACGTACTGGTGCCAGCCGGGGCGGTCGACCAGCTGCGGCAGCCAGGGGCCGGTGTCCAGCCGGTAGACGCGCTGCAGGTACTGCGACCACTCGTCCGTGGTCTCGGGCCGGACGCGCTCGACCGTGAACTCGCGCTCCGATCTGACCGGGTCGCTCGTGGCCGCGCCCTCGACTCTCACGATCCTGTCCTGCTGGTCGAACGGCTCAAGACCCCGCTCCCGCAGCCAGTCCGTGTAGGCCGCCGGCGCACAGTGCGGCATGGACTGCACCAGGCACATGCTGATCCCGAGCCGCTCCCACATCGCGAGGATGTCGTCGACGCCCGCCTCGGTGGCCGGTGCCGTCACGCCCAGGCCGATCGCGCGGCTGAAGTAGCGGCGGCCCGTGACCGCCCAGTGAATCGCCAGCGTGTCGCCGAACCAGCGCGTCCCGACGCCGACTTCGGCAGCCCAATCGGCCGGGGCGGCCGCGTACAGGTCCGCCCATGCCCGGGCCTCGGCGGCCTCCCAGGTCGCGGCGGTGGCGTCGTCGACAGGCGTCGTGTCCATGGTCGCGTATTCGGTAGACATGATGTCTACACACGCTATCAAACATCGGACCCGCCGTCTAGACTTGGTGTCATGACAGCGACCAGGTCGTATCGCAGCCGCAGCCGGGCCACGGGGGCGCAGCACACGCGCGAGCGGATCGTGACGGCGGTGCGCGAGCTGCTGGCCGAGGAGCGGTTCCACGAGTCGACCGTGGAGCAGGTGGCGGAGCGCGCCGGCGTGTCGCGCGCGACCGTCTACCAGCATTTCCGGTCGCGGATCGACCTGGTGGACGCGATCTGCGAGACCTTCGACGCCAACCCGGCGCTGATCGAGCTGCGCCGTACGATCATGCTGCCCGATCCGCAGGTCGCGCTGTTGCGGACGATCGCCCTCGCCATGCGGTTCTGGGAATCGGAGGACGCGATCCTGAGCGGGCTGTACGGAGTCGTTGCGATCGACCC
>DASUHV010000035.1:0-12356 GCA_036273355.1 Gaiellales bacterium | reverse complement strand
CTGGGCGGCGCCCACCTGCGCGAGAAGGTCGTGGCCCGCTGGGCCGAGCGGTTCGTGGTGGTCGCGGACGAGACGAAGCTGGTGTCGCAGCTGGGGGAGCGAGCCCCGGTGCCGGTCGAGGTGATCCCGTTCGCGCTGCCGCTGTGCGAGCGCCTCCTGGTCGCAGCCGGCTGGCGGCCCGTGCTGCGTGACGACGGCGACGGCCCCTGGATCACGGACGAGGGCAACCTGATCCTGGACTGCCGGCGCGATGACTGGGGCGATCCGTCCCGGCTGGCGGCCGGCCTGCACGAGATCCCGGGGGTGGTCGAGCACGGCCTGTTCCTGGGCATGGCCGCCGCCGCGTACGTGGCCTGCACCGACGGCGTGCGCGTGCTTCAGGCCGGCGCCGGCTGAAGCCTGCGGCGCATGACCGCCACCGCCTCGGGGTTGCAGTCGATCAGCACATAACGGCGGCCCAGTGATTGGGCCACCGCCCCCAGCGTCCCCGAGCCTGCGAAGAAGTCGAGCACGCGGTCGCCCGGGCGGCTCGACGCCTGCACGATCCGCCGCAGCACGCCCTCCGGCTTCTGGGTCGGGTAGCCGGTCTTCTCGGAGCCGTTGGTGGGCACGATCGTGTGCCACCAGACCGAGGTCGGCAGCTTGCCGCGCTCGCGCTTCTCGGGGGTGACCAGGCCAGGGGCCATGTACGGCTCGCGATCGACCGCCTCGCTGTCGAAGTGATAGCGGGTCGGGTGCTTCACGTAGACCAGGATCGTGTCGTGCTTGGTCGGCCAGCGCCGGCGTGTCTTGGCGCCGTAGTCGTAGGCCCAGATCAGCTCGTTCAGGAAGCAGTCGCGGCCGAACAGGTCGTCCAGAAGCAGCTTCACGTAGTGGGCCTCGCGCGGGTCGAGGTGCACGTAGAGCGTGCCGGTCTCGTCCAGCAGCCGGCGCGCCTCGCGCAGCCGTGGCTCGAGGAAGGCGAGGTAGTCGTCGAAGCTGTCCTCGTAGGCCGTGGCCTCGACCTGCTGCGTGCGGTACCGGCGCCCGCCGAACCCGGTGCGGTCGCCGTCCGGGTCGGCCACCGTCCGCAGGCTGCGCCGGTGCTGGCGGCGGCCGGTGTTGAACGGCGGATCGATGTAGATCAGCTGGAAGCTGCCGTCGGGGAACTGCCCCAGCAGGCCGAGATTGTCGCCGAGCAGGATCTGATCGCCCTCCACGCCGCCAGTCTAGGGCCGGCGGCGGGTGGCTCTCAGTCCCCGCGGCCCAGCTTGCGCAGGATCTGGTCGCTGGTGGGGCGACGAACCTGCGTCACCCAGCCCATCTTCTCCCAGGCGCGGATCATGAGGCCGGAGGCGTCGAGCTGCATCTTGCCCAGGCCGTGGAAGGCCGAGGTCGGGAACACGTGGTGGTTGTGATGCCACGACTCGCCCAGAGACGGGAGCGCCAGCAGCCAGTTGTTCGTGGACAGGTCGTAGGCGGGGAACGGCCTGCGCCCGAAGTAGTGGCAGATCGAGTTGACGCTCCAGGTCACGTGGTGGTTCAGGAACAGCCGTACCAGGCCACCCCACAGCAGGCCGGTGAGCGCGCCGCGCCAGGTGCCGGTGAGCGCGAACCCGAGCGCGAACGGCAGCACGAACCCGAGCACCGCCCAGAGCACGAACGTGCGGTCGATGAACCGCACCAGCCGGTCCTGCGAGAGGTCGCGGGCCATGCGCTCCCGCTCCTGTCCCGCAGGGTGCGAGAACATCCAGCCCATGTGGGCGTGCGCCAGGCCCCGCAGCTGCCCGCCCAGGCCGCCGCCGAATCCGTGGTGGGGGCTGTGCGGGTCGCCCTCCTTGTCGGAGTGCGCGTGGTGGGTGCGGTGGTCGACGGCCCAGGTGATGGCCGAGCCCTGCACGGCCATCGACCCGAAGATCAGCAGTCCGGCCTTCAGCGGCTTCACGGCTTCGAAAGCGCTGTGGGTGAGCATGCGGTGGAACCCGATCGTGATGCCGAAGCCGCAGAACACGTAGAGCACGACCAGCAGGCCCAGGTCGGTCCAGCCGACGGCCGTGTTCCAGAGCAGCGCCACGGCGGCGACGAAGGCGACGAAGGGGATGATGGTGAGAGCCAGCATCGTGCCCTTCTGCTTCCACCCGACCCTGGAATCGGGGATCAGGTCTGCTGGCGGAGCGGCTGTGGTTGTCTGCACGGTGCTATTCCTTTCGCTCTTTTTGAGCGCGCACCTGTCGCTTGTGCTCGCGTTTTGCCGCCTGGTAGGCGGCCAGGGCCTCGGGGGTGTCGGCGTCTCCGAGTGTGGGGTGGGAGGGCAGCACCTGCTCCCACCCATCGGGTTTGACGCCGAACTGCTTGATCAGGGTTGCAACCAGGCTGCGCACCTTCATGTCGCCGAAGCCGGGCAGCGAGCCGATTCGCTTGGCCAGGTCCTGGCCGCTGGTGGCCTCGGTCCACACGCGCGAGCCGTCGCCGCCGTAGTGGGCGGCCAGGTACCGGCACAGCGACTGCACGCGCTCGGCCATCGCGCCCGGAAAACGGTGGATGGCGGGCCGGTCGCGGAACACCGCCTCGAGCTCGTCGGGCGGCATCGCCGCGATCCGCGCAGGGTCGAGGTGGCCGAGCCGCTGCTTCAGCACGAGTGGCCCCGAGAACGCCTTCTGCACGGTCACCTGCTGGTCCAGCGCAAAGCCGATCAGGAGGGCGTTCGGGTCCTCCGCAAGCAGCCGGTTGGCCTGATCGTCCTCCGTCCAGGGAAGCAGGGCGGGGCCGGTGCTTGTGGCGGACATACGTGAATCCTACCTGTACCCGGTATTTGCGGAACCTGATTCCAATGCTTCGGCAACCCAGCGCGCCACCTTCTCGGGCGGATCGCCGCCCATCCGCCGCTGCACGCCGCGGGCCGTGGCCGAGAACGCGGTGTCGGTGAGCGCCGGTTTCACGTTGACCACGTGGATCCCATGGTCGCGCAGCTCGCGGTACCCTGTGCGCGACAGCAGGTCGACCGCGGCCTTGCTGGCCGCGTAGGCGCCGCCGCCGGGGTCGGGGAACTCGCCCACGATCGACGAGATGTTGACGATGCCGCCGCCGCTTCGCTGGCGCATCAGCTGCTCGCCGGCGGCGCGCATGCCGTAGATCACGCCCAGCACGTTGGTGCGGATCATGACCTCGACCTTGCCCGGGTCGATCTCGTGCAGCAGCCCGAAGGCGCCCAGGCCGGCGTTGTTCACCATCACCGTCAGCTTGCCGCCCCAGTCCACGGCCGTCGCCACCAGCCTCTGCACCTGGTCGTAGCTGCCCACGTCGCAGGCCACGGCCAGGCCGTCCAGCTGATCCGCCACATCCTGGACACGCTCCGCCGAGCGCGACGACACCACCACCCGCGATCCGCGTGCGTGCAGCTCGTGCGCGATCGCCTGGCCGATGCCGCTCGATGCGCCGGTGACGACCGCGACCGCGCCGTCCAGCGAGACGCTGGCACCGCGGGGTCCGGGTAGCTCCTGTTCACTCATGGCTCCTCCTGATTCGATGCCCAACGCTACCCTGTCGGTGTGGCTCGAAGCTTCTCACCCTGGCGCGCGCTGGCTGCGGTGTGGCGACCGATCGAGCGGCGGCTGGCCGCGGTCGGCCTGCGCCTGGTCGCTCCATGGGAGCGGCTGTCGGTGCCGGTGCAGATCGCGATCGCGTTTCCGACCCTCTCCGTGCTGCTGTTCCTGCTGCACCTGGGGCCGCTCAACCAGCCGCCCATCCGGGCCGCGTTCTACGGCGTGTTCTGGTCAATCCTGGCCACGCCGGCGGTGATCCTCGCCACCCGCAACGAGCTGCAGAAGCGGCACAAGCTCGACCAGCAGCAGCCCGAGCGCCCCTCCGCGACGGATTAGCGGCTGTCGCCCACCGCCAGCCCCGCCCGCAGGGTCGCCACCACCTCGTCGTGCGACCACGGTGACGGCGCCACCGAGATGAAGTAGTCCGCGAGCGCGTTCTCGGCCAGCTCGTCGAGGTGGTCCTCGCCCAGGCCGACCGACTGCAGCGTCTCGAATTCGAGCTCGGCCAGGATCCGCCGCACGGCCCGCACCGCCCGCGATCCGTCGCCGGAGCCGTCCTGCGGCTCGCCCAGCGCGTCCGCGATCCGCTCGAACTGCTGCGGGACGAACAGGCGGTCGCGGTCCATGGTCTCGGCCAGCACCAGGCCGATGGTGAGCCCGTGCGGCAGCCCCAGCAGCCCGCCGATCGCCTGTGCGATCGAGTGCTCCGACCCGCAGTCCGAGATGTTCATGGCCAGGCCGCCCAGCAGGCTTGCACACATCATCTCGCTGCGAGCGTCGGCGTCCGATCCGTCGCGGACGGCCCGCACCAGCGCCCCGCCGGCCAGCCGCGTGCCCTCCAGCCCGATCGCGTCGCCGACCGGCGTGCGCGCCGTCACAACCAGCGCCGCCATCGCCTGCGCCAGCGCATCGATCCCGGTGTAGGCCGTCAGCTTCGGCGGCAGCCCGTGGGTCAGCGTCGCGTCCACGAGTGCGTGCTGGGCGCGCAGGAACGGGCTGGCGATGCCCGCCTTGATGTGGGTCTCCTGGTCGGTGATGACGGCGCCGCCCGATACCTCCGACCCGGTTCCGGCCGTGGTCGGGACGCACACCAGCGGGATCGTCGGCGGCTCGTACGTCACGCCGCCCGCGGCGAACCGCAGGTAGGGGCCGCCCTGTCCGACCACCAGCCGCGCCGCCTTGGCCGTGTCCATCGACGATCCGCCGCCCAGCGCCACCACGGCGTCACAGCCCGATGCTGCCAGCGTCTCGGCGGCCTGCTCCACCACCGCCACCGTCGGCTCGCCCGCGTCCTTCTCGAACCGCACGGCTCCGTCCAGCGGCGCGATCGCCGCGGCCACGCCGGGCACGAACTGGTCGAGCCCCCTGTCCATGATCAGGAACGGGCGCTCGGCGCCCTCCTCCTCCAGCACGGCGCCGAGCTGGGAGGCGACGCCGTCGCCGAACCTGATCTTGACCGGCAGGTGGTTGCGAAACGGGGCGATCATCGTGATCCTTTCGAAAGCGGTTCGACGGTATCTCCGACGGCAACGGTGCCCGGCTGTGCGACGTCGGCGTAGACGCCGAAGCAGATGTTTCCGTCCTGCTTCGTGCGGTAGTCGACGATCATGCGCAGGGTGTCCAGGTCGCGCTTGCCGCTATTCGGGTTGAGCGTGGTCATGGAGCAGCGTGGGTCGCGCTCGGCGACGCGCAGCACCACCTCGCCCGCCCGCACGTCGTGCCCGATCCATTCGTCCTCCTCGTGCGGGGCGATGCCGTCGACGAGCAGCGTGTTTCGGAACCGTCGCGGATCGGCGACCTCGGCCGCGCCTGACCGCTGAGCCAGTTCGTGCAGCGACGCCTGGGACAGCAGCGACATCGGATACGTATCCTGGGCGTGGCCGTTTCCGACGAGCATCAGCCGCATCGGCGATCCGGCCAGCTCCGACAGCGCCTCCGCCCACGGCCCCTCGACGATGGTGCCCTGGACGTCCCGCTCGAACATGAGGACGGCCTCGCGCTCGTCGCCGCCGACGATGCCGGACACCTCGCTGCCGTCGGGCAGCACCACGACCAGTCGCCCGGTGTCGGGATCGAACCGCGACCCGGCGCGGGCCAGCGCTCCATACCTGCGCATGGTGGCCACCTCGCCGCGGTCGTCAAGCAGCACGAACGCGCGGTCGCCGGCGATGCCGTCCGGCGTCACCGTAGCCCGCTCGCTGCTCATCAGGCCGAGCGACTTGATGGGAGAGAGGTGGATGGCGCGGACGCGTGCCACGGGTGTCGGATAGCCTACTGTGCCAGCACCGCACCGTTCCCACCAGGAGATACCCGCATGTCCCAGTCACGTTTCGCCGAGGCGCTGAACGGCCAGATCGGTTACGAGTTCGGCGCGTCCCAGCAGTACATCGCGGTATCCGTGTACTACGACGCAGAGACGCTGCCGCGGCTGGCCGCGCACTTCTACCGGCAGGCGGTCGAGGAGCGCAACCACGCGATGATGATGGTGCAGTACCTGCTCGATGCGGGGGAGGATGTGGTCATCCCTGGCATCGAGGCGCCGCGCACGGGCTTCGGGGACGTGGTCGAGCCGGTGGCGCTGGCGCTGTCGCAGGAGAAGCGGGTGACCGAGCAGATCGGCGCTCTGGCGACGCTGGCACGGGAGAACGGCGATTACGCGGGCGAGCAGTTCATCCAGTGGTTCATCAAGGAGCAGGTGGAGGAGGTCTCCAGCATGAGCAGCCTGCTGACGGTGGTCGAGCGGGCGCGCGAGAACCCGTTGCTGGCGGAGGAGTACCTGGCTCGCGAGTCGGCGGCGGAGGCCGCGGATCCCACGGCGCCGCATGCTGCGGGCGGCGCGCTCTAGCGCTGCGCTGGCCGCGGTGCTGCTGCTGGCAGGCGGCTGCTTCGGCGGCTCCGGCGGCGGTAGCAGCAGCGCCGGCGTCAGCCACGCCCGGTTCGTCGCCCAAGCGCGGGCCATTTGCGCCACCTACCAGAAGCGGATCGCGCTTCTGAAGGGCGCAACCACCCTGCCGAAGGTCGCCCAGCAGGGCCGCCGCGCGATCGCGCTGGAGGCGGCCGAGCTGAAGGCGCTGCGGGCGCTGACGCCGCCGGACGCCGACCGCGCCGCCTTCGGCCACCTGCTCGACAGCCTGCAGACCGGGATTGCCACCGCGCAGGATCTGGTGGCCGCTGCCGATTCGGGCAACACCGCGAAGGTGGCGTCGGACGCCGCCACGCTGCGCGCGCAGCTGGCGGCCACCAACCGGCTGGCGGTTCCGTTCCACCTTGCGCTCTGCGCGAGCTGAGCGCGGCTACCGTAAGACCGATGTCCTCTGCCACCATCGAGGTGCACCCGCTGGACGATCGTGGCTCGGTCGCCTGGCTGCTGGGAGCCGGCGATCCCGCGCGGCGCGCGTCAAGCGCGATCGTGGTCGGCGCCGGTACGCTGGTGGTCGACCCGGTCGACGGTGAGGGGCTGGATGCGCTGCTGTCCGGCCTTCCGCCGGTGATCGGCGTCGTCACGCTGCTGGATCGCCATCAGCGCGACGCCGCCATCATCGGCGAGCGGTTGGGCGCTCCCCGGCTGACGCCGATCGCCCTCGGCGGCAGCGGGGTCGCGGTGGACGGCGTCGAGGAGCGCTCGGTGTTCGAGCGCCGCAACTGGCGGGAGGCGCTGCTGTGGCTGCCCGACCGCCGGCTGCTGGTCTGCGCTGAGACGCTCGGCACGGCCGGCTTCGACCTCGCCCGCAGCGGTGATCCGCTGGGCATGCACCCGTTTGCGCGGCTGCAGCCGCCGAGGGCGGCGTTCGCCGGCCTCGACCCCGAGGTGATCGCGGTCGGCCACGGGCCGCCGCTCGATCACGATGCGACCGAGTCGATGCGCAACGTCCTTCGCCGCGCCCGGTGGCAGCTGCCTCAGAGCTGGCTGCGGATGGTGCCGGAGGCGGTCAGAGCGTCGCGAGCTGCCCGGCGAGCGCGTCCCTGACCGGCGGCAGCGGCGCCCGCACATCCGGCTGGATGGGGACGCCGTGGTTTCGCAGCACCCACTTCAGGCCCGCAATGAACGTGGTGGCCCCGAGCGTGTCGCGCAGCGATGCCAGACGCTGGGCGTGCTCGGGCGTGGGCTCGTCGAGCACCCGGCGCACGTCGGCCGGGAACGCGCTGGCCAGGCCCGAGACCGAGCCGTAGGCGCCGTCGGCCAGCGCCTGTGGCAGCAGCGGCTCCGACCCGATGTAGGTGCGCAGGCCGAGCGCCAGGTAGGGAGCGACCTTGTCGTACGGGCTCTCGGACACCTTCAGGCCGGCGACGTTGGTGGTGCGCTCGGCCACCGCCCGGATCACCTCGGGCGTCAGCGAGTAGCCGCTGCGCGCCGTGAAGGCGTACAGGTAGAAGGGCAGCGGATCGCAGGCATGCGCGGCGGCCACGAAGTGCTCGACCAGATCATCGCTGCCCAGGGGGTAGTAGGGCGGCGCGATCACGGCGGCGCCGTCGGCGCCGATCGACGCCGCGTGCGCCGCCAGCGCGGCCGTCTCGGCGGTTGTCTGGGCGCCGCAGTGGACGATCAGGCTGCCGCCGCAGGCCGACCGGTAGGCCGCCGCTGCGCGGATGCGCTCCTCGTAGCTGAGCAGGACGCCCTCGCCGGTGGTGCCGCAGCAGAACACGCCGTCGACGCCGCCCTGCTCGAGGTGGGCGACCAGCGGGGCGATCGCGTCCACGTCGAGCGTGGCGCCGTTGTCGCGAAGCGGGGTGACGGCGGCTGCGAGCAGTGGGTGGTGCATCGGTGTGCGAGCATAGCGACCCATGCGGCGCACGAGCGACCTACCCTCCCGGGCCGACCTGGTGGTGATCGGCAGCGGCATCGTGGGAGCGGCCACCGCCTTCTTTGCGTCGCGCGCCGGCATCTCGGTGCTGGTCGTCGAGCGGCGGCCGGCCCTGTGTTCGATGACGACGGCGATCGCCGTGGGCGGGTACCGCCTGCAGCTCGAGCACCGCGAGGAGCTGGAGCTGGTGGGCCGGTCGGTGCGGCTGTTCGAGCGGTTCGCCGAGGAGACCGGCCAGACGCTGCACGACCCCGGGCTGCGCGCCCAGGGGTACCTGTGGCTTGCCCGCAGCGATGCCGCGGTCGCTCGCCAGCGCGAGCTGGTGGAGCGCCAGCGTGGGTGGGGCGTGGACGGCGTCGAGCTCCTCACCGGCGACGAGGCCCGCAGCCGATTCGCCTGGGTGCCCGACGACGTGGTGCAGGCGCGCTTCCGCCAGGGCGACGGGCTGATTGAACCGAAGCGGATCGCCATGGGGCTGCTGGAGGGCTCGTCGGCCGACGTGATCACGGGGGTCGGCGTGACCGGCTTTCAGGTCTCATCCGGCCGGCTGACGGCCGTGGTCACCGACCACGGGACGGTTGCGGCCGGTGCGGCGGTGGTCGCCGCCGGACCGTTGTCCGAGCTGCTTACGCGACCGGCCGGGGTGGAGCTGCCGGTCTCGGCGGTGCGGCGGCAGCGGGTGGTGCTGTGGGATGTGCCGGAGGTGCCGCGTGACGCGCCCATGACGGTCGATGAGGAGACCACCAGCCACTGGCGGCCGGTCGCGTCGGGCGCCTACCTGCTCTACCCGGACGCCTCCGAGCCGGGATCGGAGCCGGTCGAGCACGTGACCGCGGATCCCGGCTTCGCTCTGGCGCTGCTCGACCCGTCCAGCCCGGTCGCCATCGCGCGCACCGCGACCTTCTGGCGCGACGTCTGGGAGCGGGCCGGATCGGCCTGGTTCGTACAGGCCGGGCAGTACACGATGACGCCCGACCAGCGGCCGCTGATCGGGCAGACCGAGATCGACGGCCTGCACGTCAACACCGGATACAGCGGGCACGGCGTGATGGCCGGCCCGGCCGGCGCCGAGATCCTGGCCGGGCTGCTGGCCGGCACGCGCACCGACAACCCGTTCCGGCTCGACCGCGAGTTCGTGCCGGCCGAACAGGCCTTCTGATCACATCGCGGCGATCGCCGTCACGACGGTGCGGCACAGCTCGGGCACGGCGGCCGCATCGTCGGTGTACATCGAGGGCTTGAAGCAGATCGACGTGTATCCGGCGGCGAGCTGGGCCGGCACCTGCTCGAGCGCCTCGTCGATCGAGGCCGTCGCGTCGTCGTCGGGGAAGCGGCCGCGGATCCCGCCCACCAGCTCCAGGCGGTCGGGATCGCGCCCGGCGGCCAGCATCCGCTCGCGCAGCGTCGCCAGCTCCTCGGGCGTGGGCGTTCCGAACGGGTGGAAGCCGTCGCCGTAGCGGACGATCCGCCGCAGCAGCGGCTCGTGCAGACGCTGGCCGCCGAACCACATCGCGGGGCCGCCGGGGCGGTGCGGCTTGGGCTCCACGTAGACGTCCCGGAACGAGAAGCGCTCCCCGTCGTGGCCGGCCGGCGTGTCCGTCCAGGCCGCCGACATCGCCGCCAGCTGCTCGTCCAGGATCGCCCCGCGGCGGGTGAACGGCACGCCCAGGGCGGCGTACTCGTGGGCGCTCCAGCTGACGGTGGGCTGCACGACCAGGCGGCCCTGCGCAAGCAGGTCGAGCGTTGCCAGCTGCTTGGCCAGAAGCAGCGGGTGCCGCAGCGGCGCGATCACCGCTGCCAGCGCGATCCGCAGCGTGCTCGTGCGGGCGGCGATCGCCGACGCCAGCACCAGCGAGTCCGGCCAGGGCGTGGCGGGGTCCTGGTTCCCGGGCGCGGCGTAGTCGCGCGGGTTCCCCATCAGGCCGGCGGCGCTCGAGTCCGGCCCCAGCACCACGTGCTCGCTCAGCATCACCGTGTCGACGCCCGCCTGCTCGGCGTCGCAGGCCAGCTGCACCAGCGCCGGAAGGTCGCGCGGCGACACCATCGTCCAGTTCTCGCTGAGCACGAGCACGGTGCGCGCGGCCGCCATAGGCGTATCAATACCGGCTGGTGCGCGGCGGCGCCGTCGCACCTCCGGGACGGGCGTCGCGCCGCCCCGGAGGGACTCGTGGTTTCGTCAGTTCGCGGCGACCCCGATCAGGTGTCCCTGCTTGTCGGCCAGCACTCCGAAGGTGACACCGGGCACGGTCTGGGGAGGCTGGACGATGCGCCCGCCCAGCCGCTCGGCCTGCGCCAGCGTCTCCGCGACGTCCTGGACGCCGACGAAGAACAGCACGGCATCCTCATCACCCTGCAGCGGGCTGATGGCCGTGGGCAGTGCACCGTCGACGCCGGTGTCGACGAAGGTGTAGCCGGGGTAGGCGCCGTCGCTGTAGCTCCAGCCGAACAGCTGACCGAAGAAGTCGCGCGTCGCGTCGGGGTCGGCGGAGCGGATCTCCGCGTGGATGACGGGGTGAGCCATGGTCGTCTCCTTCCGGTTCGCGGCCCGGTGGTGGGCCGTCACTGGAAGGACGAAGTCATCGCGCGCGAATCTACACACACGGCCGCAGAGGATCAGCCGCTGCCGGCGCTCCCCACCGACGCTCCCTGGAGCGCCTCGGTCACCTCGCCGCTGGTCATCGGCTGGCTGAACATCGGGTAGTCGCGGGCGGTCGCGACGCGCTGCTCCTCGCCGCTGGTGGCGGCGGTGCAGTCGGTCAGCGTGATCACGTCGTAGCCCTTCTCGTACGCCGTGCGCATGGTCGACTCGACGCAGCAGTTGGTCAGGAAGCCGCCCAGGATCACCGTCTCGATCTCGCGGCTGCGCAGCACGAAGTCGAGGTTGGTGGTCGCGAACGTGTCCAGGCCGCGCTTTCCCTCGACGATGATGTCGCCCTGCTGCGGCGCCATCTGGTCGCAGATCTCGACGCCCCAGGTGCCCTTCACGAACGCGTTCGAGTCGATCACGCCCTTGAGGATGCCGTACACCTTGTCGGGGTTGCCGAGCTCGCCGTAGCCGGGCGCGAACGAGATCGGGGCGTGCACGACGGTGGCGCCGGCGCGCCGCGCCTCGTCGGCCACGCGGCGGCTGTTCTCGAGCATGCCGGTCTCCTGCATGACCTCGTCGACGGCGCCGTGCAGCGCCCCGCCCTCCGAGGTGAAGTCGTTCTGATACTCGATCAGGACGAGCGCGGTCTTTTCGGGACTGACATCCATCGAGGCACCTCCGCCGGTCGTTGTCCGAGACTGTAGCGCCGTTGCGGCCGGCTCCGGAATCTCGCCACGAGCGGGGTGCTCGTGTGCGACAATCGCACCCGTGAGCTCGCTGGAACAGCCGCTGGAAGGTGCCCGTCGCAGCGAGGTCGGCGGCCTGGTGGTGGACGAGGTCGAGGCCGGACGGGGCCGCGTCAAGCGGGTGATCTATCCGCCCGGCTGGCGCTGGAACAGGGACATGGCGCCGGTGACCGGCGGCGACCTGTGCATGCACGCACACGTCGGGTTCCTGGTGCAGGGCCGGATGGTGGTCGAGTACGGGGACGGCTGCCGCGAGACCTACCAGGCGCCGGCGGCGGTGGTCGTCGCACCCGGGCACGATGGCTGGGTCGAGGGCGACGAGTCGGCGGTGCTGGTGCAGTTCGACTGCGGGCCGGAGACGGTCGACGTGCTCGGCCTGCCGAGCGAGCACCGGCACGACTGAGGTCACTCGCGCGGGGTCAGAGCTTGACTCGGCGACCGGGGAATTCCGGCACAGAAACGACACACGTTGTTACTCGTAACACCTGTGGCGACGTGGATGGTTGAGCCGAAACCGCGCCTCCGCCGAATTATTGGAGTCAAACACCGCCTCCGCCTGCGGCGGTGGTCTGTGACGGCTCCGGCACACGTCGGCACAGAGCAGTCCGACTACTTCCAACCCCGAACGCGCGCGGCCTGCTCGATCCACGCGGCCATCTCTGCCGCGTGCGCCTCCTCCAGGGTCGTGACCTTGACGTAG
>DASUHV010000034.1:0-15605 GCA_036273355.1 Gaiellales bacterium | reverse complement strand
TCGATCGAGTCGACGTCGAGGTGGTTGGTGGGCTCGTCCAGCAGCAGCAGGTCGGGCTCCCCGGCCAGCGCCCGTGTCAGCGATGCCCGGGTCAGCTCGCCGCCGGAGAAGGTGTCCAGCTGCCGCTCCAGGTCCTGCGGGGAGAAGCCGAGCCCGCGGGCGATCCCCTCCAGGCGCGAGCGCCAGGCGTAGCCGCCGGCCCGCTCGAAGGCCGCCTGGGCGGCTCCGTAGTCGCGCAGCGTGGCCTCGTCGGAGTCGCCCTCAGCCATCCGCCGCTCGATCCGGCGCAGGTCCGCCTCGAGCTCGGCCGCGGCGGCGGCGCCCTCGCCCACGTAGTCGCCCAGCGTGATGCCCCGTCGCAGCGGCGGGCGCTGGTCGTGCAGCGCTACGCGGGTGCCGCCTGTCAGCGACATGGTGCCGCCCTCCGGCTCCAGCTCACCGGCGATGACCCGAAGCAGCGAGGTCTTGCCGGCGCCGTTTCGCCCCACCAGCGCCACGCGGTCGCGCGGCCGCACGATCGCGGACACGTCGCTCAGCACCTCGTCGCCGCCGAACGAGAGGCGGATCTGGGTCAGGTGGAGCGTCATTCCAGCAGGGTATGCAGGATGAGGGCGGGCATCGCCTGCTTATGATGCCGCGTCATGGCCGGAACCGCCTTTCGCTATCTCTCGCAGGAGGATGTGGTGGCGGCCGGTGGGCTGGAGATGGCGGCGATCGTCGACGTGATCGAGCGCGCGTTCCGGGTCAAGGCCGACGGTCAGGTGTTCATGCCGCCCAAGGTGATGATCACCTGGTCGGACGAGCCCGGCACCGAGGAGAAGCACGGCCGCATCATGGCCATGCCGGCCTACGTCGGCGGAGAGTTCGACGTGGCCGGGCTGAAGTGGATTCCGAGCGTGCCGGACAACCCGGCCCGGCGCGGGCTGCCACGGGCCAACGCGCTGGTGCTCCTGTCCGACCGCGAGACCGGGCTGCCGCTGGCGGTGATGGACGGCACGGTCGTCTCGGCCATGCGTACGGGGGCGGTCACGGGCGTCGCCGTACGGCACCTGGCCGCCGGCGACGAGCGGCGCGCCTGCCTGCTGGGCGCGGGCGTGCTGGCACACACGCAGCTGAATGCGATGCGGGTCGTGATGCCGGCGCTTGAGCGAGTCGACGTGTATGACCCCGACCGCGAGCGGGCGCAGCGGTTCTGCAGCCGCCAGGCCGACGCGACCGGCCTCGACATGCGGTCGGCGGACACGGCCGAGTCGGCGGTGCGCGGCGCCCAGGTGGTGGTGCCGGCCACGATGGCGGTGCAGCCGACCTTCGATCCGGACTGGCTGGACGAGGGTGTGACGGTGGTGCTGGTCTCGAGCCTGGACGGGCCGGTCTCCCTGCACGCGGCCACCGACCTGCTGGTCGTCGACGACTGGGTGCACGAGTCGACCCACGACGGGCGCTACGCGGAGCGGCTGGTGCGCGAGGGCGTGGTGCCGGCCGACGGCTCGCAGGCGGTGGAGCTGTCAGACGTGGTCGCGGGACGCCACCCCGGCCGCACCTCGCCGCAGCAGCGGATCGTCGTCAGCCCGGTGGGCCTGGCCATGGACGACATCACCACTGCCAAACACGTGCTCGACAACGCCGTGCGGCTGGGGATCGGGACGGAGCTGCGGCTGCGGTCGGGCCCGCCGGTGTGGGAGTAGTGGGGTCGAGGCGTCGGTTGCTGACCGGCAGGGTCAGGCTGAAGCCAGACCCTTGACCTGGTAGGGCTGTGCGGAAGGGTCTGACTTGAGTCTGACCCTGCTGAAGTACCTCCAGCCATCGCGCACGTACGCCCGCTAGCGGGGCAGCGGCTGCTCCGCGCTGTCCGACACCGCTCGCGCCTTCCCGCCGCGCTGTGCGTGCCACTCGGCCAGCTCATCGTCCGACAGGTGGGACGGTGGCAGCCGCCGCACGTACAGCGCGAAGCGCGCCAGGAAGGCCAGCCCCAGCAGCGGGGCGATGATGTGCGGGAGGTGGGTGAGTATGAAGCTCACGACGCCACCACGCATGATGCCACGGGTCGGAGCTCACACGGCGATCGGTTGCCTTTGCCCTCGTCCCGCCACTTCCCTAGAATGCGCCCGCAGCGCCCCGCTCCCGGGGCGAGCGGCACAGGGAGAGTTGCTTGTCTGCCATCAAGGTTGGGATCGTCGCGATCATCGTGGGAGCGATCGGTACCGTTGCCATCCTCGTGACACCCTCCTGGTTCCCCGTCGCCGCGGCGGTGCAGGCCCACCGGCAGGACGACCTCTACCTGGCCCTGATGATCATGTCGTCGTTCATCATGGCGGTGGTCACCGTGTTCCTGGTCTACTCGGTGTGGCGCTGGCGCGCCGGCCCCGACGATCTGCGCGACGGCCCGCCCATCCACGGCAACACCACGCTCGAGATCATCTGGACGGTCGTGCCCACCATCATCGTGATCGCGTTCGCGGTCGCCGGCGGCGTGGTGCTGGTCAAGAACGAGCAGACCACCAACCAGGAGCTGGTGGTGAAGGTCACCGGCGAGCAGTTCGAGTGGACGTTCAAGTACCCCAACGGCGTCGTCACGCACGAGCTGGTGCTCGAGAAGGGCCGCCCGACCGAGTTCGCCATCACCTCGCTCCTGCACGACGTGATCCACTCCTTCTACGTGCCCCAGTTCCGGGTTAAGGCCGACGCCGTGCCGGGCATCATGAACTACACCTACGCCACCCCCACCAGGGTCGGCCATTACGTGCTGATCTGCACCGAGCTGTGCGGCGCCGGCCACTCGCTGATGCGGGCGCCGGTGGAGGTGATGGAGCCTGCCGACTTCACGCAGTGGCTGGCGACGCAGAAGAGCGAGCAGTCCAAGGGAGGTGCCTAGTCCGATGGCCGTAGCGCACGCAGGTGACATAGCAGGGCACGGCCACTCCCACGGTCCCGTGCGCTCCGAGCCGCGCAGCCCATGGCTGCACGGCAGCTGGCTGCGGGCGATCTGGGTCTCGTTCCTGTTCGCGTTCATCGCCATCGGCATCTCCGCCTTCATCCGCTACCTGCTCGGCTTCCCGCTGCACGGCGCCGAGATGCAGGAGGTGGCCGCCACCTTCGGCCTCACGTTCTGGGCGATCGGCTTCACGGTCGGCATCGGCTGCTTCGATTACTGGTGGGGATACATCATCGGCAGCCCAAACTGGGTGCAGGAGGATCACTCCGCCCACGGCGCCTACAGCTGGCGGGACTACTTCAAGGTCAACACCGATCACAAGGTGATCGGCATCCAGTACCTGGTGCTGACCTTCATCTTCTTCATGATCGGCGGCGCGCTGGCGGAGGGCGTCCGAGCAGAGCTGGCCTCGCCCGGCACCCAGTACTTCTCGCCCGGCACGTACAACGGCCTGTTCTCGGCGCACGCGACGCTGATGATCTTCCTGTTCGTGATCCCGTCGTTCGCGGGCATCGCCAACTTCGTGGTGCCGCTGATGCTGGGCGCGCAGGACATGGCGTTCCCGCGGCTGAACGCCCTCTCGTTCTGGCTGCTCCTGCCCGGCGGCCTGATCTTCCTGGCCTCGTTCGCGGTGGGGCCGTTCGCCGCGGGCTGGACGAACTACGCGCCGCTCTCCGTGCACGCCCCGATCGGCGACACCTTCTTCACCATCGGCGTGCAGTTCGCGGGCGCGTCGTCGATCGCCACGGCGGTCAACTTCCTGGTCACGATCGTGACCATGCGCGCGCCGGGCATGAGCTTCTGGCGGATGCCGCTGCTGGTCTGGGCCAACCTGGCGACCTCCTCGTTGGTGGTACTGGGCACGCCCTTCATCGCCGGCTCCCAGTTCATGGTGCTCTACGACCGGGTCATGCACACGCACTTCTTCGACCCGGCGACCGGCGGCAACGTGATCCTCTACCAGCACATCTTCTGGTTCTACTCGCACCCCGCCGTCTACATCATGATGCTGCCCGGCTTCGGCATCATCAGCGAGATCATCTCGATCCACTCGCGCAAGCCGATCTTCGGCTACCGGCTGATCGCGTTCTCCACCGTCGCCATCGGCGTGCTCGGCTTCACCGTGTGGGCCCACCACATGTTCGTGAGCGGCATGGCGCCCTGGCTGCGGATCCCGATGATGGCCACCACGATGCTGATCGCCGTGCCCACCGGCATCAAGATCTTCTCCTGGGTGGCGACGCTGTGGGACGGCGTCATCCACCTGACCACGGCCATGCTGTTCGCGCTCGGCTTCATATTCACGTTCGTGATCGGCGGCCTGTCGGGCATCTTCCTGGCCGTGCTGCCGGTCGACATCAACGTCTCCGACACCTACTTCGTGGTCGCCCACATCCACTACGTGCTGTTCGGCGGGTCGGTGTTCACGATCTATGCCGGGCTCTACCACTGGTTCCCGAAGATGACCGGGCGCATGTACGACGAGCGGCTGGGCCGCCTGCACTTCTGGCTCACGTTCGTGGCCTTCAACGCCACCTTCATGCCCATGCACTGGCTGGGCCTGCAAGGGATGCCCCGTCGCGTGGCCGACTATGACCCACGCTTCGCCACGCTCAACTTCATCATCTCGATCTTCGCGTTCGTGCTCGGCGCGTCGACGCTGGTGTTCCTCTACAACGTGATCCACAGCTGGGCGCGCGGCCCGATCGCCCCCGCCAACCCGTGGCGGGCGCTGACGCTCGAGTGGCAGGTCAGCTCGCCGCCGCCGATCTTCAACTTCGACGAGCCGCCGCAGGTCGTGGGCGGCCCGTACGAGTACGGCGTGCCCGGCGCCCGCCACGCGATCGTGACCGTGCACGAGCCGGATCCGCAGTTCGCCGGGGTGGCCACGGCCACCGCGGTGGCAGGGTCGACGCCGCAGAGGGAGGCGCTCTTGACCGCGATGAAGCACATCCTGGTGGTCGCCAACCAGACGGTCGCCGGCGACGCGCTGATCGACGCCGTGCGCCAGCGGGCCGGTGCAGAGCCGGTGCGGGTGACGGTGATCTGCCCGCAGAACGATCCCGGCGGCGACTGGGTGACCGACGACCGGCAGGTGGCCCAGGCCACCCGCGAGCGGCTCGACCAGACGCTCGCGAAGCTGCACGAGGTCGGCGTGGAGGCCACGGGCGAGGTGGTCGACCGCGATCCCTACACGGCGGTCATGGACCAGGTCGAGTCCAGCGATCCGCCGGCCGAGATCATCATCTCGACGCTCCCGCAGACCCGCTCCGGCTGGCTGCGGCGCGACCTGGTCGAGCGCGTCCGCCACGACGCCAAGATCCCGGTCGAGCACGTCGTGGTCGACGTCCACAGCAATCCGGCGGCGGGCGCATGACGTCGATCGCCGCCGCCCATGACATGCCCGCTCCGGAGGAGCGCGCGCACGTCTCGGCCTACCACAAGAGCCTGCTGCAGTCGCCCGTGTTCCTGGGCATGGTCATGTTCATCGGCTCCGAGATCATGCTGTTCGGGTCGTTCTTCACCGCGTACTTCTACATCCGCTTCAGCCACGGCGAGTACCCGTTCGGCGGCTTCGAGATCCCCAAGGCCACCACCGGCATCAACACCGCCATCCTGGTGTTCTCGTCGTTCACCATGCACTGGGCGCTGGTGTCCGCGTCCCGCGGCCGGCGGCTGGGCCTGATCCTCGGCCTGGGCCTGACGCTGCTGTTGGGCCTCACCTTCCTGGGCCTGCAGATGCGGGAGTACCACGCGCTTGGCTTCGTTCCCTCCGACGGCGCCTTCCCGACCACGTTCTTCGCGCTCACGGGCCTGCACGGGTTGCACGTGTTCGTCGGTGCGACGCTGCTGTCGATCGCCTTCCTGCGCGCCTGTCGCGGGAAATATGACCCGGACAACCACCTCGGCCTGGAGGTGACCGGCCTCTACTGGCACTTCGTCGACGTGGTCTGGATCTTCCTGTACACCGTCGTCTACCTGCTGTGAGCCGCGCGGGCGTGAGGCCCGCCTCCGCTCAAGTCGATGCCGCCTCCGGCCGATACCGCGGTCGATGGTCACGAACGACTCGTTGCTCTCGCGTCTGCTGCCCGGCCTGCTGGTGGCGGCCGCGATCTTCGCCGCCTGGTGGCTGTTCATCCGCGCAGGCGATCATCCGTCGGTGCCGCAGCAGGCGCCGGGCCTGCTGGATGCCCCGTCCAGCGTCGGCCCGATGCTGCTGCAGGCCTCGCAGGTGGGCCCGAGCTACGACCAGAGCGCCGAGGACACCCGCGCCACGACCTCGGTCGAGATCCGCAAGGGCCAGTCGCCCGCGGCTACGAGGATCATCGCCCACACCTGGAAGGCGGGTGCGCGCGCCGGCTGGTCACAGGTGCACGGCTCGATCACCGTCTTCAGCCGGGCCGAGTTGTTCACCGGCTCCGACCTGAATGCGGTCTCGGCCGGCTTCGAGCGCCAGATGATCCACACGTATCACGCCAAGCCGGCCACCGCTCCCGGCCCGCTGCCCGGCCACGGATGGCTGCTCCAGGGCACGACCGTGTCACAGATCTACTCCACGCTCTACCCGCCCCGCCGCCAGGTCGCCGTCTACGGCTGGCAGCACGGCGACGTGCTGGCGATGGTGGTCGTGACCGGCCTGCCTCGCGACGGTGTGCTGCAAGCGGCGACCACGCTCGCAAACGCGCAGGACCAGAACATCGGGTTCGTCACCCGCGGCTGACCGCTTCGCCGCCGCCACCCGCTCGCGCGATCTCGATCACCAGCGCCGCCCACTGCCGGTTGCGCACGTCCACCCGCAGCGTGCGGCGGCCGTCCGTTGCCGGAAAGGCGCGGAGCAGCGCACGCGCCCGCTCCGACAGCCCGGGCGGGTCGCCGTCCAGCTCGATCGTGGCCACCAGGTAGCCTTCGCGCCGCTCGATGGAGATGCCGGGGCGCCCCCGGCAGGCGTCCTCGACGTCGCGCAGAAAGGCCGGGTCGCTACTCGTCGGGCAGGTTCCGGTACTCCTCGACCGCGTCGGAGACCCACAGCCAGACGCCGATGGTGAGGATGATGGCGCCCATGGAGATGATCGTCATCCGCCACAGGCGTGAGTCCGGTACCAGTCCCACCAGCATCATGGCAGCGCCGAACGATGCGATCAGCGGCTGCGCCGAGGGCAGGGGCAGGTGGTAGGGGTTGTCGTCGTGCTCAGACATTGACGACGACCAGTCCGATCACGATGGTGCCGATGAACAGCAGCCCGACGGCGATGGCCAGCATCAGTCCCAGCCTGATGTTCGCGTTCGCGGTCTTCTTGTCCAGCATGGGGCGACTCTTTCTAGATCTAGAAATTGATGCGGTCGATGCCGATCGCGGCGAACATCAGCGCCAGATAGGCAAGTGAATAGAGGAACAGCCCGCGCGCGTTCGCGCGGCTGGTGTCGCGCAGCAGGCGCACGGCCAGCACCAGGAACCACCCGCCCAGCGCGGCCGCGCTGAGCAGGTAGACCAGCCCGAACGTCTGCGACAGGTAGGGCAGCAGCGACAGGCCGACCAGCAGCACGGTGTAGAGCAGGATCTGGCGGGCGGTCTCGTGATCGCCGCGCACGACCGGCAGCATCGGTACTCCGGCCGCCGCGTAGTCGTCCTTCGCCAGGATCGCGAGCGCCCAGAAGTGCGGCGGCGTCCAGTAGAACACCAGCGCGAACATGAACAGCGCCGCCAGGCCCACGTGCCCGGTCACAGCCGCCCATCCGACCAGCGGCGGAACCGCGCCCGCGGCACCGCCGATCACGATGTTCTGCGGCGTGCGGCGCTTCAGCCAGATCGTGTACACGACCACGTAGAACAGTGCCCCGGAGAGCGCCAGCGCCGCGGTCAGCACGTTCACGTAGGCGGCCAGCACCGCCGTCGAGGCCACGATCAGCCCGATCCCGAAACCGGTGGCCGCGTCCACCGAGACGCGGCCGCTGGCGACCGGCCGCCCCGCGGTACGGCGCATGCGGGCGTCGAGGTCGCGGTCGATCACGTGGTTGAGGGCGCTGGCACCGCCCGACGACAGGCCCAGGCCGAACAGCGTCAACACCGTCAGCCGGGCCGTCGGCAGCCCGTCGGCGGCGAATGCCATCGCGCCGTAGGCCGTGATCAGGATCAGCAGCATGATCCGCGGCTTGGTCAGCGTCACGTAGTCGGCGACCACGCTTCGCAGCGGCGATCGCAGCGGGTGCGGTGCTGTGGCCATGCTCATCGCGTCACCCCGCCGCCTCCGCCGCCTCGGCGCGCAGGTCGGCCAGCGGCCGTTCGCTGCGGATCGGCGGCAGCGAGTCGAAGTTGTGCGCGGGCGGCGGCGAGCTGGTGTACCACTCGAGCGTGTTCGCCCGCCAGGGGTCGTCGCCGGCCACGCGGCCGTTGCGGAGCGACGTGAGGCAGTTGTAGACGATCAAGAGCACGCCCAGCGAGATCACGAACGAGCCCAGGGTGGCGATCTCGTTCATGCGCTCCCAGCCGGGGTGCTGGGGGTAGCTGGAGATACGGCGCGGCATTCCTGAGAGCCCCATCGCGTGCATCGGGAAGAAGGTCATGTTGAAGCCCACGAACAGCACCCAGAAGCTCCAGATGCCAAGGCTGCGGTTGAGCATACGGCCGGTCATCTTCGGATACCAGTAGTGCAGGCCACCCATCACGGCGAACACCGGGATCGATCCCATCACGTAGTGGAAGTGGGCGACGACGAAGTAGCTGTCCGTGACCTGCAGGTCGATCGAGAAGATGGCCAGAAAGACGCCCGACAGGCCGCCGATCATGAACAGCAGGATGAAGCCGACCGCGAACAGCATCGGCGGCTCGTAGCGGATCCGGCCCATCCACAGCGTGCCGATCCAGTTGAAGATCTTGACGCCGGTGGACACGGCGATCGCCAGCGAGGCGATCATGAACCAGATGTCGACGGGCGTCGAGAATCCGACCGCGAACATGTGGTGGCCCCAGACCAGGAAGCCCAGGAACGCGATCGCCGCTATCGAGTAGACCAGCGCCTTGTAGCCGAAGATCGGCTTGCGCGAGAACACCGGCAGGATCTCCGAGATCATCCCGAACCCGGGCAGTGCCACCACGTACACCTCGGGGTGCCCGAAGAACCAGAAGAAGTGCTGGTAGAGGATCGGGTTGCCGCCATTCGCGGTGAAGAAGTGCGTGCCGTAGTTGCGGTCGAGCAGCAGCATCGTCAGCGCGCCCGACAACACCGGCAGGGCGGCCACGATCATGATCGAGTAGAAGTCGATGCACCACGTGAACAGCGGCATCCGCGTCAGCCGCATGCCGGGCGCGCGCATGTTGTGGATCGTGCAGATGAAGTTGATCGCGCCCAGGATCGACGACAGCGACAGGATGTGCAGGCCCACGATCCAGAAGTCGATGCCGTGGCCGGCCGAGATGATCGACAGCGGCGGGTAGCCGGTCCAGCCGGCATCCGGGGCGCCGCCGAACGCGAAGCTCGAGTACATGGTCAAACCGCCGAACAGCAGCAGCCAGAACGAGGCGGCGTTCAGCTTCGGGAAGGCCATGTCGCGGGCGCCGATCTGGAGCGGCACCATGTAGTTGCCGAACGCGGCCATCACCGGCACCACGAACAGGAACACCATCGTGGTGCCGTGCATCGTGAAGATCTGGTCGTAGGTCTCGGCCGACACGACGGTGCCGCTGGCGGTCTCCAGCTGCAGCCGGATCACCAGCGCCATCAGTCCGCCGGTGAGGAAGAAGAACATCGTCACCAGCAGGTAGAGCAGGCCGATCCGCTTGTGATCGACGGTCGTGATCCAGGAGCGCAGGGTCGAGCCGCTCGGGGCCGGGAACGCCTGTGCCGGTGTGGCCGCCGTGGCCATCTAGGTTGTTGCCTTGGTCGACATGTATCTGAGGTAGTCCTCCTTGGACACCACGCGCACGACGATGGTCATGGTGGCGTGCCCGGACCCGCAGAACTCCGCGCACTGGCCGTCGTAGTTGCCGATCTTGTCAGCCTGGAACCAGGTGTGGGTGATGCGGTTGGGGAACACATCCTGCTTCTGACCGAGCTGCTCCACCCAGAAGTCGTGCACCACGTCCTTGGAGTGCATGTTCAGGTGGATCGGCGTGTCGACCGGTACCACCAGGGTGTTCGGGCCGGCCGGGTGCTTGCCGTTGGGGTAGGTGAACGTCCAGGAGTACTGCTGTGCCGTCACCCCGATCTGCATCGCGCCCTTGGGCACGTCCTCCACCTTCGGCAGCTTGTAGAACGTGAACGCGGACAGCCCGACCAGGATCAGGATCGGGACGATCGTCCAGCCGATCTCGAGCCGGGTGGAGCCGCGCACCTGCGGCGGGTCCGGGTACTCGCGGCCGGGCCGCTCCCGGAACCGGATCGCCGAGTAGACCAGCCAGCCGCCCACCAGCACGAAGATGGTGACGGTCACGCCCAGCACCGCCCGATAGGTGCTGTCGATGCTCTGTGCGTTCGGAGATTCCGGCTGGTTGAGGGTGGCCGTGCCGGCCAGCGCAGGCTGGGCGAGGGTCAGTGCGACCAGCACTCCGAGCGGGGCTGCGGCGAGGAACCAGCGGCGGCGGCGATGCGTTCGGGTCACAGGCGCCCGGATTCTACAAGCGGCGCCGCGATGGTGTAGACGTGACCGGCGTCACTCAGCCGGCGGATCCGGCGGGGGCGGGGGAGAGGAGGGCGATCCGGGCCGCCGCTTGGGCGCGGCCGGCGTCGCCGGGGTGGGCGCGGCGCCCTCGCTGAACGCGGCTCCCAGGCCTGCGATGGCGCCCATCGCGTTCGCCGCCCCGCTGGGCAACAGCATCAGCTTGTTGGAGTCGCCGTCGGCCACCGCGGGCAGCGCCTCGAGGTACTTGTAGCCGAGCATGTCGGACGGTGCGATGCCCGTCTCGGCGACGGTCTTGAACACGGTCGCCAGCGCCTCCGCCTCGCCCTGCGCGCGAAGGGCCCTGGCCTGCTTCTCGCCCTCGGCGCGCAGGATGTTCGACTGCTGATCGGCCTCGCCGTTCAGGATCGCGGCCTGGCGCAGGCCCTCGGCGCGCAGGATCGCGGACTGCTTCTCGCCCTCGGCCGAGAGGATCGCCGCCCGCTTGGCGCGGTCGGCGCGCATCTGCTGCTCCATCGCCTCCTGGATCGAGCGGGGCGGGTCGATGCTCTTCAGCTCCACGCGGGTCACCCGCACGCCCCACTTCTCGGTGGCTTCGTCCAGCACGATCCTCAGCTGGGTGTTGATCTCGTCGCGGCTGGTGAGCGTGCCCTCCAGCGTCATCGAGCCGACCACGTTTCGCAGCGTGGTGATCGCGAGCTGCTCCATGGCGATCAGCACGTTGGCCACCTCGTAGGTGGCCCGGAACGGGTCGGTGACCTGGTAGTAGACGACCGTGTCGATGCCGATCGTGACGTTGTCCTGCGTGATGACGGGCTGCGGCGCGAACGCCTGCACCGTCTCGCGCATGTCGACGACGGCTGTGATCCGGTCGAGCATGGGCAGGATCAGGTGCAGGCCGGGGGGCAGCGAGGCGCGGTACTTGCCCCAGCGCTCGACGATGCCGACGCGGGCCTGCCGGACGACACGCACGGACGAGGCGACCAGGATCACCGCGAACAGCGCCAGCACGAGAGCCACGATCAGGGGTGCCATCAAGTCTCCTTCGGGAGTTCGGTACGGTCGTCGGGGGCCGCGATCACGAGCGCCGTGACGCCCTTGATCTCCACTACTTCGATACGGGTTCCCAGGGCGATCGGTTCGTGCTCGAAGTAGCTGCGCGCCGACCAGGTCTCGCCGCCCAGCTTGACCTGGCCCGCCTCCAGCTCGCCGATTGCGGTGGTGACAATGCCGATGCGGCCGCGCATGGCGTCGACGCCGCTGGGCACCGCGGGTGTGTCGGAGCCCGCGATCCGAAGCAGCGCCGGGCGCGTGAGCACGAGCGTTCCCACGCCGAGCAGGCCGAAGGCGATGATCTGGAAGGCCACGGGGATGCCGAGCAGCGTCAGCACCGCGACGATTGCGGCCGACACCGCGAAGTAGATCGTGAAGAACGAGGACGTGGTGGCTTCGATGCCGAGCATCGCCACGGCCACCACCACCCAGATCGCCCATGCAGGTAGATCCATGCATATAGCTTATGCGTGCCGGGGGTCGTGCGCCTGCGGCGGTGCGCGCTACGGTGCCGCTCGATGAGCATCGAGCAGATCACCGACGACGCCGGCCTCGCCTCGCTGCTGGCCGACGCCCGCGGTGAGGGACGCTGCGCGCTGGACACCGAGTTCGTCTGGGAGCGCACCTACGCGCCGGTGCTGTGTCTCGTCCAGATCGCCACCGCCGAGCGCCTGGCCGTCGTCGATCCTCTGCGGGGAGCGCCGCTGCAGCCCGTTGCCGACCTGGTCGCCGACGGGTCGGTGGTCAAGGCGATGCACGCCCCAGGCGCCGACCTGACCGGCTTCGCCCTGCACTTCGGCACCGGTGCCGCGGCAGTGTTCGACACCCAGCTGGCGGCCGGGTTCGCGGGGCTGGGCGGCTCGCTGTCGCTGGAGCGCATGCTCGACCAGACCCTGGGCGTGCGGCTGAAGCATGCCGAGGGCTTCACCGACTGGTCGAAGCGGCCGTTGACCGCGACCCAGGTTGCCTACGCCGGCGACGACGTGCGGCACCTGCTGGCGGCGATGGATGCGCTGCTGGAGCGGCTGCGCAGCCAGGGGCGCGACCGCTGGGCCGACGAGGAGATGGATCGGCGCTACGGGACGGAGGCGCAGCTGGTGCAGGATCCCGATCAGGCCTGGCGCCGTGTCGCGGGCCGCGGCAAGCTGCGCGGCGAACAGCTGGTGGCGCTGGTCGCGGCCGCCGCCTGGCGCGAGCGCGAGGCGCGGCGGCGCGACATCCCCACCAGCTGGCTGATCCGCGACCCAACCCTGATCGAGCTTGCCCGGCGGCGTCCGCGCACGGTCGAGGAGGCGCGGGCGGTGCGCGGCCTGCAGCTGAAGAACGGCCCTCAGCTGGACGGGCTGCTGGCCGTCCTGGCCGAGGCCGACGGCCCCGCGCCGGAGCGTGCCGCCGAGCTGCCCTCCGAGCTCCGCAACCGCATCAAGGTGGTGCTGCCGCTGGCCAGCTCGGTGCTGCAGGCGGTCTGCGCCCAGGCCGGGATCGCGTCCGAGCTGGTGGCGACACGCGACGATCTGGAGTCCCTGATCCGGGTGGTCGCAGAGGGCGGCGACGACCATCCGCTGCTGCACGGCTGGCGTCGAGAGCTGGCCGGTGACGAGCTGCTGCGGCTACTGCGCGGTGAGGTGGCGCTGCGCGTGCTGCCGGGCCCGCCGCACGTGGCCGGGCGTGCCGACTGACGCCGACCGCGCCCGACCGGCGATCGCCCTGTTCCTGGGCGCGTCGGCGATGTTCGCGAACATGTACGCAACGCAGGCGATCCTGCCCGAGATCGAGCACGGCCTGGACGTGTCGCCTTCGGCCGCCGGCCTCTCCATCACGGTGGTGGTGCTGGGTGTCGCCTTCGGCGGCTGGGTGCATGGCCCGTTGTCCGACCGCGTCGGCCGCGCCCGCGTCATGATCGCCTCGGCGGCGCTGCTGGTGGTGCCGACGGCGCTGCTCGGCCTGGCGCCCAACCTGGGCATCCTGTTGCTGCTGCGCGGCGTTCAGGGGCTGCTGATGCCGGGCCTGCTGGTGGTGGCGGTGCCCTACGTGTCGGAGCGGTTCGCGGGCCGCAGCGTGGGTGTTGCCATGGGCGCCTACACCTCGTCGCTCGTGTTTGGCGGCTTCGTGGGACGGGTGGGGACGGCGCTGGTGGCCGACGTCTGGGGCTGGCGCCTGGCGTTGTCTCTGCTGGCGCTGCCGACCGCCCTGGGCGCGCTCACGATGTGGCGATGGCTGCCGCGCGATCGCCCCGCCCACAGCGGCCGCCGGCTGGGAGGCGTGGTCGCGTCGCATCTGCGCAACCGCCGGCTGCTGACCAATGCGCTCTGCGCCGCCACCGTGTTCTTCGGGTTCGTCGGCATCTTCACCTACGGCACCTACCGGCTCACCTCCCCCGAGATCGGCCTGGGCCTGGCCGGCGCCGGCCTGGTCTACGGCGTCTGGCTGGTGGGCATCGCGGTGCCCGTAGTGGGCGGTCTGGCACAACGGATGGGCCCGCAGCGGCTGCTGCCGGGACTGGTTGCGATGTCGCTGGCCGGCTGCCTGCTGACGCTGGTCGACTCGCTGCCGGTGGTGGTGGCTGGTCTGGGATTGATGGCCTTCGCGATGTTCTCGACCGTCACCACCTGCCAGCTGCTGATCCCGCGCCTGGTCGACCACCACCGCGGCACCGCCACCAGCCTGCACCTGACGCTCTACTACCTCGGCGGCGCCCTGGGTGCCTACCTCCCAGGGCTGGTGCTGGACGCCGGCTGGAGCCGCCTGGTCATGGTCTGTGCGGCCTCGATCAGCTGCGGCCTGGTGGCAGCGCTGGCGCTGCGAGTGGCGCCGGCCCCGCGCTCGCTGCCCGCGTAACGATCGACCCGTCTCGCCAGACTCAGGCAGAATCGTGCTGGCCATGACCGAACCTCCCGCCCCGCCTGCATTCCCCGGCCTGTCACCGGACGAGCGGCGGCTGGTCGAAGCATTGCGCGCGCGTGACGAGGACGGATTCACGGAGCTGATCGACCGGTATCAGGCCTCGCTGGTACGCGTTGCCATGATGTACGTGGGGTCGCGCGCCGTCGCCGAGGACGTGGTGGCGGAGACCTGGCTCGGCGTCCTGCGCGGGATCGACGGGTTCGAGGGCCGCTCCTCGCTCCGCACCTGGATCTACCGGATCCTGACCAACACCGCAAAGACGCGCGCGCAGCGCGAGCGGCGGAGCATCCCGTTCGCGTCGCTCGGCGACGACGACGACGGCCCCGCCGTCGACCCCGACCGGTTCCTGCCGCCGGGAGACCCCGCCGCCGGGGCCTGGGCCTCGCCGCCGCGCGGCTGGGACGACCTGCCCGAGGCGACGCTGCTGAGTGCCGAGACGCGGTCCGTGATCGACGCCGCGATCGAGCAGCTGCCGCCCACGCAGCGTGAGGTGATCCGGCTGCGCGACGTCGAAGGCTTCTCGTCGGGCGAGGTGCGCGCGCTGCTGGAGCTGAGCGAGACCAACCAGCGGGTGCTGCTGCACCGTGCCCGTTCGAAGGTACGGGCCGCGCTCGAACGCTATCTGTCGGAGGACACCGCGTGAGCGTCCACGTAGCCCCCATCGCCTGTCGTGAGCTGGTCGAGCTGGTCACCGACTACCTCGAGGGCGCGCTGCCGCCGGAGCAGCACGCGCGCTTCGACAACCACATCGCCGGCTGCGACGGCTGCACCACCTACCTGGAGCAGATGCGCGAGACGATCCGCCTCACCGGGACGCTGCGCGAGCAGCAGATCTCGTCCGGCGCGCTGGCGGCGCTGCTGCACGCCTTCCGCGATTGGGCATCGACCTGAGCGTCGCCCCGCCCGCCGCTCAGCGGGTCAGCGACCCCACCTCGCGGCAGACGTGCAGGGTGAAGTCCAGCCCGTAGGCGAGGTCGTCCACGTGCAGGCGCTCATCGCGGTTGTGGATCCCCGACGACAGCACCTCGCTGGGGGTGTGGCGGCAGGGCCAGAGACCGTAGGCGGCGGTGCCGTAGGCCTGCCGCACGAAGTGCGAGTCGGT
>DASUHV010000033.1:0-9804 GCA_036273355.1 Gaiellales bacterium | reverse complement strand
TGGCGATGCCCGCCATCAACGGCGCCGACAGGCTGGTGCCGCCGATCCACGACTCCTTCTGCTCGGTGCCGCCGCCCGGCTTCGAGTAGGTCTGCGTGAACAGCACGCCGGTCTGCGGGTCGGCCACGAGCGATACGTCGGGCTCGACGCGCTGCGTGCCGGGCACGATCCCGTCCTGGTACGAGGGCTTCGCGTAGATGGCGCTGGCACCGCCGCCACCGCCGTACAGGAAGTAGCCCGGGAACGGCTCCGCCCAGGCACCGTGCGCCCAGTTCATCTCGGTCGTGCCCCAGCCCGTCTCCCACAGGCGCTGCCCGCTGGAGCCGACCGCCAGGCTGGTGCCGCCGACCGAGGTCACGAGCGGGCTCGAGTCGGGGAACCCGCCCGACACCGTCCCGAACGCCGCGCGGTTGTCGCCGTCGTCGCCGGATGCAAAGAAGATGCCCATGCCCTGCGCCTGCGCCTGCTGGAACACCGAGTTCAGCGCACGCACCTCGCTCTTGGAGACGTCGCTCTCGGGCATGCCCCAGCTGTTGGAGACGACGTTCGCCAGGTGCTTGTCGACCACCTCGTTCAGGGCCAGGTCGAGCCCCTTCGCGGCGTTCGCCGCCCCCACGTAGAGGATGTGGGCCCGCGGGGCGACCGCGTGCGTCCACTCCACGTCCAGCGCCTGCTCGATGTACCACTCCTGCATGTCGGCCGGGTCACGCGGGAAGTGGGTGGAGCCGGGGGCGACCAGCTCCGAGTAGCGGGCGCGCGGCAGGCCGAACGTCTGCGAGAAGCGATTGAGGTCGGCGCGGATCGTCGGCGAGAAGAACGCTCCGGTGATCGCGATCGTCTGGCCGCGGCCGTCCAGGTGCTGCTGATGCAGCTGGTCGATGCCGTAGGCGGACGCGACCTGCTGGGGCGTGTACCCGCAGATCAGCCACGGCAGCGGCGTCCCGGGAGCGTAGGGATTGGGGAAGTCGCGGCTGGTGCGCTCGCCCCAGTAGTGGGAGCAGGGCCCGACCGACCTGCCGATGGGCGGCGGCGGCGCCGGCGTCTGGACGTGCGGCCGCGCCAGCGAGTAGGCGTTGTCGAGACCGGTGATCGCCGTCACGCTCGCGGCCAGGTCGTCGGGGATCCTGGGGTTGGCGTCGGGGGCGCGCACTGTCTGCCCGCTCACCTCGTACAGCGACTCGTTCACCTGGAACGCGCGCTCGACCTGAGCCACCGTCCCGCTGGCCGTGACGAACAGGTGGTTGTCTGGCACGGACACCAGGTCGAAGCCCTGCGCCCGCAGCCAGGAGGACACGTTCGCAACCGAGCTCGCGTCCGGCGCGAACAGGGAGCGGAACTGCTTCGGCGACAGCCAGTGGCGATAGTCAGCGCTCGAGGGATCCTGCTGGGCGGCCAGGAGCGCTTCCAGCTGCGGCTGGTCGCGCCAGCCCAGCCACATCGAGAACACGACCGTTCCGCTGTCGGAGGCTTGGCCCGAGCTGTTGGCCGGCGTCGCCCATCCCGGCTTGGTGTCGGGCACGACGGTGCTGCCGCCGGCGTGGGCGCTCTGCGTCGCGCCGGACAACACCAGCGACAGCCCGATCAGAACCGGGCAGCTGAGGCGACGGAGCGGGCCGTGGGGAGCCATCGGAGATACATCGGCGCGCGTCCTCCGGGCGGCTACTCCCCTTCGGGTGAATCGGTCCTCCCCCCGATGCGCCCCGCCAGCAGGTCGGCGTTTGCGGTCAGGAACGCCAGCGACAGCAGCGGCAGCGCCGGCAGCGCCCGGTCGAACTGGTAGGACAGGAGCAGGGTCAGCCCGAACGAAGCGGTCATCGCCGCCCAGGTCAGCGTCGGGCGGAGGTCAAACCGCGCCGCCGCGGCCAGGAACACCGAGAAGAACACGAAGTCGCTGGCGCCAATCTGCGCCACCCCGTTGCTGCCGACAGGGTGGAACGCCAGCGTGAACGCGTTCAGCACCTGCGCGTGGTGCTCGACGATCACCTTGGTCGGCCCGGCCGCGACGCTGTAGATGTCCACCGCCGCAATCAGCACGGCGATGCCGACGATCTCGACCGGCGTCTGCAGCAGCGACCCCAGGCCGAGGCCGATCAGGCTGGCCGCCACCAGCTTGGTCAGCGTGGCCGGCGTGCCGGAGTAGCCGGCCCAGATCAGGAGCGCCGTGGCCAGCACGGCCGGCACCGCCCACAGCAGCAGCCGAGCACCCACGCCCGCCACCGGGGCCAGCGCCAGCGGCACCAGGGTCGCCAGCGGGATCGAGATCAGCGCCAGGCCCGCGATCTGGACCGCCGTGGCGGGGCTGTTCCCGATGTGCGGAGCGAGCCGGTCGAACGCGGCCAGGGCCGCCAGCGCCCCGGCCACGCGCAGCGTCAGTACGGCGGCAGGTTGTCGTACCACTCGCCCAGCGCCTTGAACGCCGCCCAGAACTCGCGCTTGGCGGCGGAGTCGTTCAGCGAGCTGTCGATGTCGGGCACGGCCAGCAGGTCGATCGTGGGGGTGAACGGCCGCACCTGGCCGAGGCTGAACTCGACCGGCGACGACAGCGGGAACTCCAGCGATCCCAGGAACGTGACCGCATCGGAGCCCATCGCGACGACGATGCCGGGCTGGGTGATGTGCAGCTCGTGGGTGAGCCAGGCCCGCGCCTGGGCGAGGTCGTCCGGCCCGGGGTCGATGTCGACCTTCAGGCAGACGCTGCCGTACAGCTTCAACGGGTCGATGCGCAGCCGCTCGATGCTCTTCAGCACCGCCTGGCCGGCCCGGCCGAAGAAGGCCACGCCCTCCTGCACCTCCGCGGCCATGGGCCGGTACTTGAGCAGGAAGATGTCGGCCAGCGGGTGGCCGGTGCCGATCACCGGCGCCTGTGCGGGATGGTGGTCGCCGACCCAGGTCGCGATCTCATGGCCGAGCTGGTTGGTCTCGGCGATGGCGCGGGCCTGGTATCGCTCGTAGATCTGATCGTCGGGGACGCTCACTCCGACATATTGGCGCATCCGGGGCCGAAACCTCCACCCGCCGTGCGTTCAAGCTCGCGGCGCGCGCGGTCGATCATCTCCACACATGCCACGCTTCTCCCGAGCTGCGGCGGCAGCTTGCCTGGCCGCATTCATCCCTCCTGCGCTGGTCGCGCTGGCTTCTCGCCGCGTGAACGGCGAGTTCGAGCTGCCCACGCTGCACGTGCTCGCGGTCACGAGCACCGCCGCCGTTGCCGCCGCCGTGTCGGTGCTGATGACGCGCGCGGCGATCCGCCGGAACGACACGCGAGCGGGGCTGGTGGGCGTCGCCTTCACCGTCATAGCCGGCCTGATGACGATCCACGGCCTGGCCACGCCGGGCGTGTTCCTCGAGGAGTACGCCCACAACGCCACCGTCGGCCTGGCCGGCGTGCTGGCGGTCCCGGCCGGGGGCGTGATCCTGGCCGCGGCGGTGCTGGCACCGTCCGCCCGGACCGGCGCCACCCGCGTGGTCGCACGCTGCCAGGCGGCCGCGCTCGCGGCGCTGCTGGTGTTCGGGGTGGTCGGGCTGGTGCATCCGGAGCTGATCCCGCTGGTGCCGCTGCAGGTGGAGCCCTGGGTCTACGTCGTGCTGGTCCCCGTCAGCGTCGTCTACCTCTGGATCGCCCGGCGGGCCTTCGTCACGCACCAGCTGACCGGCCGCCGCGCCGATCTCACGGTCGCCGTGGGCCTGATCTGGCTGGGCTGCTCGATCGTGATCTACCTGCGCTCGGACACCTGGACGCTCATGTTCTGGGCGGCGCACGTGCTGGAGGCGATGGGCTTCGTGGCGGTGGCGGGCTCGGTCGCCGTCGACCTCGCCCGGCAGGTGCCGTCCTACCACCTCTACCGCCGGGTGGAGGGCAGCGACCTGCTGGAGTCCGAGGAGAGCCTGCTGGGCGGCTACGTCCGCAGCCTGACCGCGACCATGGAGCTGCGAGACCCCTCCACCCGCGAGCACTCGCGGCGGGTGGCCGCCCTGGCGGTGCGGGTGGGCATGAAGATGGGCCTGCCGGCCCCGGCGCTGCGCCGTCTGGCCGTGGCCGGGCTGCTCCACGACATCGGCAAGCTGCAGGTGCCCGAGCAGATCCTGAACAAGCCGGGCCGGCTCACCGACGAGGAGTTCGCGGTGATCAAGACGCATCCCCGCAAGGGCGCCGACCTGCTGGCGCACCTGGGCGGGTTCGAGCAGGAGCTGCCGATCGTGCTGTGGCACCACGAGCGGTTCGGCGGCGGCGGATACCCGGACGGCATCGCCGGCCAGGCGATCCCGCTCGAGACCCGCATCATGACCGTCTGCGACGTATACGACGCGCTGATCAGCCGGCGCGCGTACCGCGAGCCGTGGTCACACGAGCGGGCGATGGCCCAGATCGTGAGCGAGACCGGCACCGCGTTCGACCCGGCCTGCGTGGATGCACTGGCGGCCGTGCTCGACGGCGCCGGCGAGCAGTCGGTGCAGGTGCTGCACCAGTCGCTCGGCACCGTCCGCGCTGCGGGCGCCGAGGCGTAGGTCAACCACGCGACCTAGCTCCCCGTCTTCCCGACCTGCTGCATCCACTTCAAGCCCTGCAGGTAGAGCAGGTTGCGGGGCCGCCGCACGATCTGGTTGTGCCGCATCGCGACCAGGAACTCCTCGGGACCTTCGAAGGCTGGGATGCGGTTGATGGCGGTGCCGATGCCCTGCAGCACGTGCGCGTCCGAGCCCGCCGACTGCACCAGGTTGTACTTGGTCGCGAACCGCAGGGCGTCGTCGTTGAACGAGTCGAACAGCAGCCGCGAGTTGTAGACCTCGAACACGTCGATCTCATCGAGATGGCGGAGCAGCGTGGCGGAGTCCGGGATCGTGTGCAGGCGGTCGAAGGGGTGCGGCATCAGCACCAGGCCGCCCTGCTGCTGGATCTCGGCGATGGTGTCGGCCATGCTCATGCCCCGCTCGATCCGCTCGTGCAGGAACAGCCCGATCACCTCGCCCTGCGAGGTCTTGACCTCCTCGCCCACGATCACCGTGATCGGCTTGTCCAGGGCGGCCGCCTCGAGCGCGCCCGAGACCTCGTTGTGGTCGGTGATCGCGATGGCACCCAGGCCCTGTGCGATGCAGTGGTCGACCAGCGCCTCCGGGTCGGTGGCGCAGTCGTGCGAGTGGCTCGTGTGCATGTGCAGGTCGGCGTCGATCAGCACCGGCCGCGCCGGCGCCGCCTGGGGCCGTGCCCGGCGCCGCTGCAGCAGGCCGCAGTAGAGCAACTCCAGGCGCTCGGCCAGCGCCGCCGCGCCGCGCTGGGCGGCGGCCCGTACGCCCTCGGCGGCCAGCTGCTCGCGCAGCTCGGTCTGCTCCAGCAGGCGGGCCACCGCGGCCGCGGCCAGCGGCGGCTGGTCGGCCGCATAGCGCAGCCCCGGGCCGTCGTCGACCGAGACCACGACGGCGCCGCTGGCGCGAGCCTCCCAGGCCAGGAGCGCGTTCCCATCCGGCGCCGCCACGAACACGTCGGCGGCTCCCAGCAGCCGGGCTCGCTGCTCGTCGCGCTCCAGCCCCTCGGTGCGCACGCGACCGCGCGCCCGTGGCGGCACGTAGGGCCGCATCGGCCTGCGGCCGCGCCGGTCCCAGACCAGCATCAGCTCCACGCCGGGCGTGTCGGCGACGGTGCGGATCAGGCTGCGGGCGACGCCGCGGCCCTCGCCCGTCCACTCGGCCACGACCCTGGTGCCGGTCTTGCCGGCGGGGGTGAAGATGGGGGAGATGGGGTCGGGCATGACCTCGTAGTCGCCCGGGTACAGCGTGCCGGCGAGCTCCGCCGCGCGCGTGCTGGCCGCGAGCAGCGCATCGATGCGCGACCCGTAGCGCTTCCGCCGGCCGCTGCGGATCGGGTAGCTGAGCGCGCGCTCGGTCTCGGCGTGGAAGGTGGCGACGACCAGACCGCGGGTGTGGCGCAGCGCGGCGGTGGCCAGCCCCGGCACCGTCGGCTCGTGGGCGTGCACGATGTCGAAACCGCCCTCGCCCACGGCCAGCGCGACGTTGGCGGAGGCCGCGATCGGCAGCCCGGCGCCGCGTCCGCGGCCGCGCGCTCCGCTGGGAACGGCCGGGCCGACGGCCACGGCCAGCGGCTCGCCGGGCAGCGCGTGCAGCGCCTCGGCGTCGCCGGCCGCCAGCGAGCGCAGCCGGCGACGTCCGCTGCGCAGCGACTGCGAGGACGCGCTGGGCGCGAGCACCGTCACACGGTGCCCGCGCCCAGCCAGCCCCGTCGCCTCGTTCCGCACGTACTCGGCCACCGGATGGCCGCCGGCCAGCGCGTAGCGCGAGACCAGGCAGATGTTCAGCGCATCGGCCACGCCGGCCTCAGCCCTTGGCCGCGGCCTTCTCCTTGGTGCCCGACTTCTTGGGCGTGTACTTCTCGATGAACGTCTCGACCTGGGTGTGGCACTCGTCGTCGGGGTGCTGCACCGGGGGCGACTTCATGAAGTAGGCGGACGGCCACTCGAGCGCGCCGCCGATGCCGTTGTCGAGCGCCAGCTTGGCGCAGCGCACGGCGTCGATCACGATGCCGGCCGAGTTGGGCGAGTCGACCACCTCGAGCTTGAGCTCGATGTTCAGGGGCACGTCGCCGAACGAGCGGCCCTCCAGGCGGATGTAGGCCCACTTGCGATCCTCGAGCCAGGCGACGTGATCGGACGGGCCGATGTGGACGTTCTTGGCGCCGAGGTCGTGGTCGAGCTGCGAGGTGACCGCATTGGTCTTGGAGATCTTCTTGCTCTCCAGGCGCTCACGCTCGAGCATGTTCAGGAAGTCGGTGTTGCCGCCCACGTTCAGCTGGTGGGTGCGCTCCAGCCGCACGCCCCGCTCCTGGAACAGGCGCGCCAGCTTGCGGTGGACGATCGTGGCGCCGACCTGCGACTTGATGTCGTCGCCGACGATGGGCAGGCCCTTCTCCTCGAAGCGGCGGCGCCAGTAGGGCTCCCGGGCGATGAACACGGGGATGCAGTTGACGAAGCCGCACCCGGCCGCGAGCACCTGCTCGACGTACCACTTGGTCGCCTCCTCGGAGCCGACCGGCAGGTAGCTGACGACCACGTCGGTCTTGGTGTCCTGCAGGATCTTGACGACGTCGGCGGTCTCGCCGGAGGCCTTCGTGATCACCTGCGACAGGTACTTGCCGATGCCGTCGTGGGTCATGCCCCGGTAGACGGGGACGTCCAGCTTGGGCACGTCCGAGAACTTGACGGTGTTGTTCTGGCCGCTGAAGATCGCCTGCGACAGATCCTTGCCGACCTTGTCGGCGTCGATGTCGAACGCGGCGCTGAACTCGATGTCCGAGATGTGGTAGCCGCCCAGGTCGACGTGCATAAGGCCGGGCACGGATTCACCCGCCTTGGCGTCCTGGTAGTACTGCACGCCCTGGACGAACGACGAGGCGCAGTTGCCGACGCCGACGATGGCGACGCGCACCTTTCCGCTCGAGGCGCGATGTCCGTTTTGCGAGGCCGTTTCGGCCATAACCTATCCCTCCGATTTCGCGTTCAGTTGTGTGCGTACGTAGGCGATGCGCTGGACGACGGTGATCGACGTCAGTGCGGCCAGGATGTAGATCGCGTAGGGCAGCACGCTGCCCACGCCGGCGAACGGCAGCACCACGGCCAGGAGCACGATCCGCTCGGCACGAGCCATCAGGCCGACGTCGCCCTTCAGGCCCAGCGCCTCGGCCTTGGCGCGGGTGTAGCTGACCAGGAACGATCCGACCAGCGCCACGAACACGCAGGCCAGGGCAAGGGTGTGGCCCTGGTCGGCCAGCACCAGGGCGATGGCACCCAGGATCACGCCCTCGCTCATACGGTCGAGGGTCGAATCGAGGAAGCCGCCGAACGGGGTCATCTTGTCGTGCGCCCGCGCCAGCGCGCCGTCCAGAGCGTCGATCACGGAGCCGGCCACGAACACCACGGTCGCCCACACCCAGTGCTGCTCGTAGATCAGCACACCGGCCGCCACGTTCAGCAGGAACCCGCCGGTGGTGAGCTGGTTGGGGGTGAGCGGGATGCTGCGGAAGCTCTGCATGAAGCGCAGCGCGACGCTGCGCCCGCCGTTGGTATACCCGTCCTTGAGACGCGCGAGCGAGGTGGTCATCGCACGTACTATACCACGCGCGCTATCACGTGCATGCAGCCCCGCGAATCCCGGTCAGGAGGCCGGATCAAGCCGCAACCGATGGCGGGCCGAGGCCGGCAGGGTGGGGTGGAAGCGCTCGATCATCCAGGCGACGCCGAGGGCGACGCCGGCCAGCACGGCGCCCAGGATCGCGTCCAGCCAGAAGTGGTTGCCGGTTGCCACGATCGAAAACACGATCAGGCAGGGGTAGAGCAGCCAGATGAAGCGGACGGCGCGCCGGCGCACCAGGAAGAAGCAGCTGGCGCCGATGATCAGCGAGAAGCAGGTGTGCACGCTGGGCACGGCCGCGAACGGGTTCGAGAGCAGCGACACGGCGCCGGTGTTGAAGTTGACGTCGGCCGTCTTCTCGAGCGTGTCGATGAAGCCGAGGTCGGTGAGCATGCGCGGCGGCGCCGTCGGGAACAGGACGTAGCCGATCAGGGCCACCGCCATCGCCGAGAAGACGATGTTGCGCACGAAGTAGTAGTAGTGGTTGCGGCGCAGGTACAGCCAGAACATGAAGCAGGTGGTGACCGCGAAGTGCGCGTGGAAGTAGGTGATGTTCGCCACGTCGAGCACCCACGGCCGGGCCAGCGCCCAGTGCTGGACGTCCAGCTCCGTGAAGATGCCGATGCTCTTCTCGACCGAGACGACGTCGCGTGCGTGCACGAATGCGACCGCCAGATCGCCCTTGGCGAGGGTGCGGGAGATCTCGTACAGCAGGTCCGCGACGGCGAACAGCCCGAGCTGTAAGAGGAAGTCAGGCCATCCCTTTGGGAGCACCCGCACACGTTCCCTGGTCCGTGCAGAGGCCAGCGTCGCCATCGGGGGATGGTACCCGATGTGACGGATCGAGCAGCCGCCCGAGCCGGTGCTTCAGCCGCCGATGTGGGACATCTCGACCCGCGGGCGGTCGCGCGTCTCGGCGCTGCGCAGCTCCGAGTAACGGTCGCCGCGGTTGCCCCAGATCCGGCCCAGCAGGGCCGCCAGCTGCTCGTCGGTCGCGCCGTCGCGCAGCGGGCCCCGCAGGTCGCGGCCGTGGGCGGCGAACAGGCAGGTGTAGAGCTCGCCCTCGGCCGACAGGCGGGCGCGGGTGCAGTCGCCGCAGAAGGGGCGGGTGACGGAGGCGATGACGCCGATCTCGCCGGCGCCGTCGGCGTAGCGGAGGCGGTTCGCGACCTCGCCCGGGTAGCGCGGCGCGACCGGCTCCAGCGGCCAGCGGGCCGACAGCCGGTCGACCAGCTCCTGGGCGGGCACGACGTCGTCCAGGCGCCAGCCGTTGGTGGTGCCGACGTCCATGAACTCGATGAAGCGCAGGATGATGCCGGTGCCGCGGAAGCGCTCGGCCATGTCCATGACCGAGCCGTCGTTGACGTTGCGCTTGACCACCATGTTGACCTTGACGGAGAGGCCGGCCTGCTGCGCGGCCTCGATGCCTTCGAGCACCCGGGCGACCGGGAAGCGGACGTCGTTCATGGACTGGAAGACGTCGTCGTCGAGTGAGTCGAGGCTGACGGTGACACGGTCGAGGCCGGCCTCGCGGAGCGGCCCGGCCTTCGCCGGCAGCAGGGCGCCGTTAGTGGTCAGTGTGAGGTCGGCGAGGCCGTGCGGCCGCAGCGCGGAGAGCATTGAGACCAGGGTCTCGAGGTCGCGGCGGAGCAGCGGCTCGCCGCCGGT
>DASUHV010000032.1:0-6739 GCA_036273355.1 Gaiellales bacterium | reverse complement strand
GCCCCGGCGCGCGCGCGCTCGACGTCGCCTGCGGGACGGGCGTGCTCACCCGTACGATCGCGTCCCGCAGCGGCCCCGGCGGGCACGTCACCGGCCTGGACCTGGGCGAGGGCATGCTCGCCCGGGCGCGCACGTGGCCGCCGGTCGAGGGCGATGCGCCGATCGACTACCTGCAGGGATCGGCCGACCAGCTCCCGTTCGACGACGGGGCGTTCACCGTGGTCACCTGCCAGCAGGGGCTGCAGTTCTTCCCTGACCGGGACGCGGCGCTGCGCGAGTTTCGCCGCGTGCTCGCACCGGGCGGTCGGCTGGCGGTGGCATGCTGGACCGACCTGCCGGACACGGCCGGGTGGTACGCCCTGACCGAGGCCATCGATCGCCACATCGGCCGCGAGGTCGCGGACATCCTGCGGGCCCCCTACGGGCTGTCCGATCCGGGCGAGCTGCGGCGGCTGCTGGAGGAGGCGGGATACGACGACGTCGTGATCGAGATCGAGCGGGTGCGCGCCCGGTTCGCCGGCGGCCCGGAGCAGTTCGCCGCCGGGGTTGCCGGGTCGAACCCCGCCGCCGGCCCGTTCGCCGCGGCCGGCGACGACCGGCGGGCAGCCGTCGTCACCGAGCTGGCACCGAGGCTGGAGCACCTCCGCTCCGACGACCACATCACGTTCGAGATGCCCTCTCTGATCGCCGTGGCGCGTGTCTGACCCGCTGTGCTGACCTCGCTGGCGAACTGGGTGCAGGACCAGGTGGCGGCGCATGGCCTGACCGCGATCTTCGTGCTGATGGTGCTGGAGAGCGCGTGCATCCCGATCCCGAGCGAGGTGACGATGGTGTACGCCGGCTACCTGGTGTCGCAAGGCGACCTGGTGTTCTGGCAGGCGGTGCTGGTGGGCGCGTTCGCCAACCTCGTGGGCTCGTGGATCGCCTGGGGGGTGGGAGCCTACGGCGTCGACTACGCGATCCTGCGCCACGACCACAGCACCAGGCGCATCGACCAGGCGCAGCGCTGGTTCGAGCGCTACGGCTCGCCGGTGGTGTTCTTCGCGCGGATGGTGCCGCTGGTGCGCACGTTCATCTCGCTGCCGGCCGGGGTGGCGCGGATGCCGCTTCTGCGGTTCTCGGTGCTGACGTTCCTGGGCTGCCTGCCGTGGTGCTTCGCGCTGGTCTGGATCGGCGACGCGGCCGGCGCGAACTGGGACACCTGGCACCACCGGCTGGGCTACCTCGACTACCTGGTCGTGGCGGCTGCGGTGGCGCTCGCGGGCTGGTGGCTACTGCGACGACGGCGGCAGTCGGCCGTCTAGACTCGTCCTCCTTGTGTCGGTTCCTTTGATGGATATCAAGGCGCAGTACGAGGATCTGCTGCCCGAGATAAAGCAGCTCGTCGGCGACGTGATCGACTCCGGCCGGTTCATCCTCGGCCCCAACGTGCGGGCGCTCGAGGTCGAGGTGGCGGCGTCGGTCGGCTACGGGCACGCGGTGGCCGTCGCAAACGGCACGGACGCGCTCGAGCTGGGACTGCAGGCGCTCGGCATCGGCCCCGGGGACGAGGTCGTGACCACCGCCTACACGTTCTTTGCGACCGCCGAGGCGATCGCGCGCCGCGGCGCGACGCCGGTGTTCGCCGACATCGACCCGGTGTCCCTGTGCCTCGACCCGGACGCGGCCGAGGCCGCCATAACGGAGCGCACGCGGGCCGTGATGCCGGTCCACATCTTCGGCCAGACCGCCGACCTGCGCGCCTTCCGGGAGCTGGCCGACCGGCACGGGATCGCGCTGATCGAGGATGCCGCACAGGCGTTCGGGGCGACCTTCGAGGGCTACCGGGCGGGTAGCTACGGCGATGTGGCCACGTTCTCGTTTTTCCCGACCAAGAACTTCCCGGCGATGGGCGACGCCGGCATGGCGATCGCCTCCAGCGAGGAGATCGCGGAGAAGGTGCGGCTGCTGCGGTTTCACGGGTCGCGCGACAAGCGGGTGTTCGAGCAGATCGGCGTCAACTCGCGGCTGGACGAGATGCAGGCGGTGATCCTGCGGCGGTTCCTGCCCGAGGTGGATGGGTGGAACGAGAGCCGCACGGCGGCGGCCGCCCGCTACCGCGAGCTGGGCCTGGGTGAGCACGTGTCGCTGCCCGAGGTCGCTCCCGGGCGCACGCACATCTACCACCTGTACGTGGTGCGGACGCCGGCCCGCGAGCAGCTGCAGCGGCGGCTGAAGGAGGCGGGGGTCGCGTCAGCGGTGTACTACGGCCAGCCGCACCACCTGCAGCCGGTGTTCCGGCACCTGGGCTACCGGGAGGGGTCGCTGCCCGTGACGGAGGCGGCTTCCCGCGAGGGGCTGGCGCTGCCGATGTTCCCGACGCTCGTCGAGGAGCAGCAGCGCGAGGTCGTGAACGCCGTGCGCGGCGCGGCCTCGGCCGCGGCGTAGCATCTGACGCCCGTGCGCGTCTGGATCGACCTCACCAACTCGCCCCACGTGCCCATCTTCGCGCCGCTGGTGCGCCGGATGCAGGCGCGTGGGTGGGACGTGTCGGTGACGGCGCGGGCGTTCGCGCAGACGATCTCGCTGCTCGAACTGCACGGGATCGAGCACACGGTCGTCGGGCATCACGGCGGCGGGTCGCGGCTGGGCAAGGCGCGGGCGGCGGCGGGCAGGGTGACGGCGATGACCCGGTTCGGGCGGCGCGGCCGCTTCGACGTGGCGTGGGCGCACGGGTCGACCGACCTGCCGATGGCGTGCCGCGCGCTGCGGGTGCCGAACACGACGATGTTCGACTACGAGTACGCACGGCTGCAGCACGGGCTCAACTGCCGGCTGGCGCAGCGGGTGCTGATGCCCGACGCGATCCCGCCCGAGCGGGTGGCCGGGTACGGCGCGCGTCCGCCCAAGCTGGTGACGTACCCGGGCCTCAAGGAGGAGTACTACCTGGCCAACTTCCGGCCGGACGCGGCCGTGCCCGCAGCGCTGGGGCTGGACGGGGAGCGGATCGGGCTGGTGCTGAGACCGCCGGCCGACCTGGCGCTGTATCACCGGTTCGAGAACCCGCTGTTCGACGCGCTGCTCGAGCAGCTGGGGCGCAGCGAGCAGGTGCGCGGGGTGGTGCTGCCGCGCACGCCGGATCAGGCACAGCGGATCCGGGCGATGGAGCTGCCCTCGCTGCTGGTGCCGGAGTCGGCGGTGGACGGCCAGAGCCTCGTGGCGGGCGCCGATCTCGTGATCAGCGCGGGCGGCACCATGAACCGCGAGGCGGTGGTGCTGGGCACGCCGGTCTACACGACCTTCGCCGGGCGGCTGGGCGGGGTCGACGAGCGGCTGATCGCGGAGGGGCGGCTGCGCCCGCTGGAGCGGCTGGACGATCTGGTGCTGGAACGTAAGCCCGCGTCCGCACATGAGCGCGTCCGGCGCGACCCCGACCGTCTCATCGACCTGGCCGTGCAGGGCCTCGTCCGACGCTGACCAGCAGCTGCCCATAAGCGTTTCGACGACTTGAGCGAACGTTAGGTGGCGCTTGGGTGGAACGAAGGTGCCGGGCACCGTCGTCACACGCGTGACCTCGGCGTGACGTCGCCGTGACGCAATCCGGCCGAAACACGCGCGTGGGCGTCACGGCGGTAGCACGGCTGATGGAACGGTGCCCGGCACCTCTCTATCACCTGCGATAAGCTTTGCTTATGGATCTGCGACAGCTGCGCACCCTTTCCGAGGTAGCCGACCGCGGCTCGTTCTCGGCCGCAGCCGAGGCGCTGGGCGTCAGCCAGCCGGCGGTCAGCCAGCAGATACGCGCGCTCGAGCGCGAGATCGGCGAGCCGCTGCTCGACCGCGGCGGCCGCGGCGCGCGTCTCACCGAGCGGGGCGTCATGGTGCACCGCTACGCGCAGCGGATGCTGGCGCTGTCCGACGAGTTCCAGCGCGAGCTGGCCGACGGGGACGGTGAGCTGACCGGGTCGCTCGTGGTGGGATCCAGCACGGGACTCGGCGAGCACGTGCTGCCGCTGCTGCTGGGCGGGTTCCGAGCGGAGCATCCGAAGGTGACGGTGTCGCTGCGGATCGAGGCCACGTCAACGGTGATCGACCGGGTGCTGGCCCGCGAGCTCGAGCTGGGCGTGGTCGGCGCGACGCGGCCCCACCGCGCCCTCACCTACGAGCCGTTCCTGCGCGACCGTGTGGTGCTCGCCGTGCCGGCCGGCCACCCCTTTGCCGGCCGCACCGTCGAGCTGGCCGAGCTGGTACGCGAGCCGCTGATCCTGATGCAGGCGGGGGCAGGCGTCCGCACGGTGATCGAGGAGGAGCTGCGCCGCGCCGGCGTGCGGCCCCGCGACTTGAACGTGGCAATGGAGCTGGGCCTGCAGGAGTCGGCCAAGGCGGCCGTCGAGGCCGGATTCGGAGTCAGCTTCCTCTCGCAGCTGGCCGTCGAGCGGGAGCTCGAGCGCGGGACGCTGGCTACGACCGACGTGGCCGGGATCGACCCGGTGCGCGACTTTGCCACCGTGCGGCCGGCCACCCAGCAGCCGGGGCGCCTGGTGGCGTCGTTCCTGGCCTGGAGCCAGGCCTGGCTGGCGCGCAGGTTCTGAGCGTTTTGCGCGGCGGGCCGTCCCCAGGGAGGACGGCCCGCCGCTTTCACGTCCCGGTCAGGCCGCGTCGCGAAGTTCGCGCTCGCCGCCGCTGGCCCGGGGCGGATCCTCTCCGTGGAAGTACCACGCCAGCAGTCGCTGGATCTCCATCGGATCGTGTTCGGGTATCTCGTCCGCGTGCGATGGCTGCACGGGTGCGAGCTCCCGCGTGGGCTCTGCCTCGCTCATCTGGTCTCCCCCCAGCGTGAGTTGGAATCGGATCGATCCCATGTACTGAAGATCGGATCCAGGCCGGGATCGGCGTATCCCCCGTCCCGGTGTGCGAGGAACCGCTTACGGGGATCCGGTTTCCCCCGTCCAGCTGTCCAGCTCCTGCCAGTAGCTGCGGCTGAGCGCGTCGGCCAGACGGGGGTCGGTGTGTGCTGCGTAGAAAACGTTTCGCTGAGTGTCGGCGCAGACCTCGATCTCGGACAGGCGCACGCCCGGGCCCAGCGCGACCACGATGTCGGCCGCCAGCTGGAGCTCATCGGCGGTGTAGTGCTTGAAGTGCAGGTCGGGGGCGCGGTCGAGCAGCTCCGGCCACTCCGGGCAGGAGCGGGTGCTCATGGCGCGGCCGCCGGTTCGGTCTTGCGCGGGCGGCGGCGAACGGAGTCCCACAGGAGCGCGAGGATCACGCCCACGACCAGGCCCACGAAGATGGCCACGATCAGCCTGCTCTTGCGGTTGGACGCGGTGACGCGGCCGCCGGATGGGGTCTGCACGTACCCGGCCGCCTCCACGTCCTTGGCGCTGGCCTGGAACATCTGGTTCTGCGTCAGCTGCAGCGAGATCTCGTCGATGCGCGAGCCGGTGTCGGAGATGGTCGAGAGCAGCGCCGCCGTGACGGTCGCCTTGTCAGTGCTCGACATGCCGGAGCCGCCCAGCGCCTTCAGCTGGTTCTGGGCCGTCGTCAGCGTCTGCTGGAGGGTGGCGATCGTTGCCTTGTCGGTCGCGATCTGGGCCGTCAGCGCGTCGATCTTCGCCGTCTGGTACTTGTTGGCCCAGGCGATCAGCGAGTCGCCCAGCGACTGCACCGCGGCCTGTGCGGAGGTGCGGTCATAGGGGCCCTGCACCGTGATCTGCATGTTCGGCGTGACGCCGGTGGACTTGGAGGTGGTGCTCTGCAGCGCGGTCACGCTGAGGTGGTTTCGCAGCGCGGCGCCGGACTTGATGCCGGCCTTGGAGGCGGCGGCGTCCAGCACGGAGCTCGTGTGCAGGAAGGCCTGGGCGCTGGTGGGATTGGCCACGACCGAGTTCAGCTGGGCCGACCCACCGGTGGGAGTCAGCGGCGTGCCCAGGAACACCGTCGCCTGGGCCTGGGATTGCTTCCCGGTGCCGACCGTGTGCAGAACCACCAGCAGCACGGCCACCACGACCGTGGCCAGGACGATGTACCAGTTGCGGATGACGCGTCCGGCGTACTCGGACAGGCGCACCTCGCCGTCCTGGTCGGGGCTGGGGTTCTGGGACACGGCGCGGAAGTCTACCGATAGGCTGCGCTGCGAAACGCCGATGAACATCCGCTCCCGCGCACCCCTTCGCATCAGCTTCGCCGGCGGCGGCACCGACGTCCCGCCGTTCCCGGAGAGGGAGGGTGGTCTGGTGCTGAACGCGACCATCGCCCGCTACGCGTACGGGCTGCTGCGGCCACGCCGGGACCGGCAGGTGCGGATCGAGTCGGCGGACTTCGGTCTGGCCGTGAACTACAACGTGGACGAGGCGCCGATCTTCGACGGCCGGCTCGACCTGGTGAAGGCGGCGATCCGGCGGCTGGGCGATCCGGCCGCTCCCGGCTACGACATCTTCCTGCACTCGAACGCCCCGCCCGGGTCCGGGCTCGGCTCCAGCTCGACGGTGATGGTGACACTGGTCGGCCTGCTGCGGGAGCACCACAAACTGGCGCTGACCGACTACGAGATTGCCCAGATGTCTCACCACATCGAGCGGGTCGACATGGGCATGCTGGGCGGTATGCAGGATCAGTACGCGGCCACCTTCGGCGGGTTCAACTTCATCGAGTTCGGCGCGGATCACGTGATCGTGAACCCGCTGCGGGTGAGCGCGGACGTGGTCAATGAGCTCGAGCACAACATGCTGCTCTGCTACACCGGCGCCACGCGCCGCTCGGA
>DASUHV010000031.1:0-5358 GCA_036273355.1 Gaiellales bacterium | reverse complement strand
GCCTTCGGCGTGAACCTCGCGGTGTTCACCGCGACCTACGACGCGCAGTCGCACGTCGACGCGCAGCTCACCCTCGGCGCCGACGTGACCGCCACGGCGCCCGCGGGGGCGATCGTCGGCAAGGGACTCCAGCGCACGATCGCCGGCGTCGCCGGTGTCCAGGCCACCACGCCGGTGGACCACTCCTACGCCTACGTCGGCCCTGACCTGCAGGACACCTACGGGATCGACGCCCGCACGATCGGCGCGGCCACGACGCTGCGCGACTCCTACTTCCTGGGCGCGGGCGCACAGCAGACGATCGCCCGCCTGCGCAGCCGACCCGACGGGATCCTCGTCTCCAAGGAGACGATGACCGACTACCAGCTGAGTCTCGGTGACCTGCTGCGGCTCCGTGTCCTGGATCGCGCCCGCGGTCAGTTCCACGTCGTCAACTTCCACGTCGCCGGCGTGGTGCAGGAGTTCCCGGCGGCCCCGCGCGACTCGTTCATGGTGGCCAATCTGGCCTACCTCCAGGCCGCTGACCACGCCGGGGGTCCCAACCTCCTGTTCGTACGCAGCGGCTCACCGACCCGCACCGCGGCGGCCATCGCTGCTCGCACCCGCCAGGACGGCGTGATCACCAAGAGCATCGACCAACAGACGCGTGAGACGGTCAGCTCGATCACGACCGTCAACCTGAGCGGCATCAGCCGCATCGAGGAGATCTTCGCCCTCGCCCTGACAGCCGCCGCGGTCGCGCTCTACATCGCGCTCGTCCTCTCCGACCGCCGGCATGAGCTGGCCACGATGGTGGCCGTCGGCCACTCCCTGCGCGACGTGAGCGCCTACGTGTGGAGCGAGGTCGCGCTGGTGGTGGGCTGCGGCCTCGCGCTCGCCGCGCCTCTTGGGCTCGCCGTCTCGCTCATGCTCGTGGCGATGCTCCAGCACGTGTTCGACCCCCCACCCGACGCTCTCGTACTGCCGTGGGGCTTCCTGGCAGAGCTCGCCGGCGCAGCGGTCCTGGTGTTCGCCGTGGGCGCCGTGGCGGCCCAGCGCAGTCTGCGTCGCCTGCCTCTGGGCCGGGTCCTGCGCGAGCAGTGATGAACCGTGGCGGTCACCGCCACGCGAACCCGAACCGGGCCTATCCCCCGCGGGCGATGGGCGCGACCGCCACGTGGGCCGCCTTGTAACCAACGCCGCGGACGGTCTGGATGAGAGTGGGAACGCTGGGGTCGCGCTCGAGTTTGTGCCGCAGGTGGTGGATGTACACGTCGATCGATCGCGGATCCGTGAACGTCGTCGTGCCACGGGCCGCCCGCAACAGCTCCTCCCGACTGCACACGCATCCGGCCTTGGAGATCAGGACTAGGAGCAGCTCGTATTCCGTGTGGGTAAGGGCAACGGGTTGCGCGTCGCGCGTCACTTCGCGTGCCGATGGGTCAAGGACGACATGCCGAAGGCGCAGGGGTGGAACGGAAGCGCCGTAACGCTCTCGCCGCAACAGCGCCTTCATGCGGCTGCGCAGCTCGGCGAGCCGGACCGGCTTGGTCATGAAGTCGTCGGCTCCCGCCTCCAAGCCGGTGACGATGTCAGCCTCCCCAGCGACGTCGCCGAGCATGATGATCGGGATGTCATCACCTGCAGCTCGGAGGCGGCGGCAAACGCTGAAGCCATCGAGACTGTTCCCCAGTGCCGTTGCCAGCAGCAGCACGTCGTGGCGCTCGCCCGTGAGGATCGGCAAAACGCGCGCGCCGTCGAACACACTCCGCGTCGTGTGCCCGAAGCCTCTGAGCATCAGATCGAGCTGGCGATGCACCTGAGGCTCGATGTCAGCCACCAAGACACGCAACTGCCTGGGGAGTCGTGCAGGCCGATCCCCGTGGTCTGCTTGCTCCGGCACGGTCGCCGGAGTCGGATCAACAGGAACGACCACTCCGGCGGTGGACGAGCGCCCACGTGACAGCGAGGAGAGCGAGGCCGAGCACGGTGTAGTCCGCGTACCGGAGCCCCGGTTTCACGGAGTCCCAGTTGGCGCCCAGCACGGTGCCCAGCCACGCGAACGCCAGCACCCACGGGATGCAGCCGATAACCGTCAGCACGGAGAAGCGGCGCATCGGCACGCCGGCTGCGCCGGCAGGCAGCGAGATGAACGTGCGGACCACCGGCAGCAGACGACCGACCAGCACCGAAGCATCGCCGTATCGCGCAAACCACCGGTCGGCGGCGGCGAGATGGGCGGAGCTGAGCATGCGCCGGGTGACGGCGTTGGCTTGCAGCCGCCGGCGACCGTGGCGCCCCACGTAATAGGCCAACCACGACCCGACGAGATTGCCCAGTACTCCGGCCGCCGTGACCGAGATGAGGTCGTTATGACCTTGGCTGACGCTGAAGCCCGCGAACAACATCGTGATCTCCGACGGGATCGGCACGCAGGCGGCGTCAAGCAGCATGAGCACGAAGATGCCGACCAGACCCAGATCGGAGACGACATGAGTCGCCCACGTCGCGATCTGCTCTGTGATGGTCGCGGCCGCAAGCATGGCCTCGTCAAGGATCACCATCGAACATGAGATCGACCTGAAGGCCGGCGAGCGTCGGGCACCCGGCCGCGCCGGAGCGCTCCAGGACTCTCTGCAGCGCTATCTGAGCGAGCTGGCACGGCAGGGCGCCGTGCAGTTGAGACTGCACTACGGCGCAGCTGGGCGGCCCGAGCACCGGTATCGCATCGCCTCCGATCTGGAGTAGCCCGGTGCCGGGCGGGTGATCGCGCGCGCCTAGCCGACGCGCAACCGAGACACGAAGCGAGACATCGTCAATCCCGCCTGCGGGCCGCCGTCAATGGCGAACACGAGCGGCCCGTCGGCCACGACGCCCAGCCCGTGACGTGCGACCGGCAGGTCGGCGAGACGGCTCCACCGCCCGGCGGTCAGGCTGTAGCGATCGACCTCGCCCACGGTCTGGGTGCCGTCTTCACCACCGACGACGACGATCCCGCCTGTGGCGACGACGGCCTGGAAGCCCGAGCGGGCGACCGGCAGCGGCGCCATCTCCTGCCAGGCTGTGGCGCCTGGGGTGTATCGCTCGGCGTAGGTGAAGCTGCCCAGCCCCAGCGCACGACCGCCGAGCAGCCAGATTGAGCCGCGGGCCGCCACCGCGGCGACGTGCTCGCGGGGATGTGCCAGCGAGGGACCGAGCGTCCAGTGGCCGGTGTCGAAGTCGAAGATGGCCAGGCTCGAGAGGGCGCTGGTCGTGTCGTTGCGTCCACCCGCGACGTACAGGCGGTGACCGAGTACGGCCGCCCCTGCGGCCGCCCGGGCGACCGGAGCGTCGGGCATGGCGCTCCAGCGGTTGCCGGCCGGGTCATAGCGCCAGAACCCTCGAGTCGCTGCCGTGCTGCTGTCGCCCGGTGAGGCATAGCCGCCGACCACATAGAGCTGGCCCCGGTAGCTGACGGCGCTCATGTGGTTGAGCGCCTCCGGCATGGCGGCAACGGACGACCAGCGTTGGGTTCGGAGGTTCAGCCGCTGCACGACGCTGCTGGTGTGTCCGGCGGCATCAAAGCCACCGACGACGTAGACGGTGTCGCCGATGCGCGCCGCCGACACCTCTCCTCGCGCGGTCGGCGCCTCGGAGAGCGCCGCCCATCGCCCGGCGACGATGCCGGCGAGCGGGAGCCCGGTCGGGACCGCGCGGTGCGTAGCGTGGCGCCTGCTCGCGTGCGGGGCCGGAGTCCTCGTCGTCGCGGCGCTGCGCGGCGGCGTACCTGAGCCGGTCGACGACAGGATGAGCCACACCACGATGGCGACGATCGCGGCGAGCAGGAAGACGGCCACCGCCCGGCGCAGGGCGTACCTAGCCGCAGTGGGCCGGTTCACCCGCCGCTGCGCCATCGGCACGGAGCCAAGGCCCCCCGAGCAGACAGAATTGACATCGCCTAAATGCCTATCACCCATCCGCACGCCTGGCGCCCACCTAAACGAAGTCTCATCGCGACTGGCGCAGGCGCGTGATCGGCCGGGCAGAACCCTCCACGGAGAACGTGACGGAACGCAGCGACGCGTCAGCCGCCGGTTCCGTCACGTGTCCTCCTCGAATGATCAGCAGCCGGCCGATCCCGAGACGGTGTGGATCTCCTTGGCGGAGCCGCTGGACGGCAGCGTCGAGGTGAACGTGGCCGAGTAAGGGCGGGCGCGGCCTTGGCATCCGATCGAGGACGTGGCGGCCACGGTCTTGCCGTGGACCTGCCGAGTCTGATTGAGGAAGGTGAGGTGCTCACTCTCCAGCGAGCCGACCAGTCCCGGGACCGGATAGCTGATGTAGCTGGGGATGGGCACGTCGAGCTCCAGGTACTTGCCGACCTGCTTATAGGTGGCCGGGTAGGGCCCGGTCGCCCCCGTCGTCAGCGCGCCACCGAGACACTGATGCGCAGGCGTCATGACGAAGAAGAAGGTCAGCTTGCCCTGTCCGCTGTTGAAGACGTCCAGCTGCGGGTTGCACGAGGCGCCCACGGCCTGGAAATTGTTGGCCGCACCGAGCGTGGCGGCGATGGAGCCGGTTGCGACCTTGGATCCCTTGGGGCAGATGGTGTCGGTATGGGCGTAGGCGATCTGGTTCAAGCTGCAGGTCGGGAAGTCCTTGCCGTTCTCGACCAGGCCGTAGATCCTGGTCTTGATGTCGAGTTGGACTCCGGCCCGGTTGCCGTTGAGTCCATGTACCTGCAGGTTCTCGGTGTAGCCGGTCGGCACGGGTTTGGAGGCCGTGCCGGCCTGCTTGGTCGTCGTGGTGATGCCGGCGCTATAGGAGTTGATCGCCGCGTGCGACGTCGCGGCGACGCCGAGCACCGCCAGGGCGGTGATCAGGACTGCGATCCGTTTCATGGGTCATCCTCGGGGTCTGTCTGGGTGTCGCCGCTCAAGACGTCGGCGTGCCCGCGCCATGGCGGCAGGCACGCTGATCGGAGTCCCGAGTCGACGCTGTCGAGTGCCGGCTGCGCCGCGTGGTCGATGTCGCGGCCCTGGACGCTGCTGAGCTTCACGCGGTCCCGGTCACGCAGCCGAAGGTGCTACTGCCCTTAGGTACGCCCTACGACCGAGGGGTTACGGCCAGAACCTAAGAGTTTCCGATGACATCGCTGACAAGCTGCTCGATGGCGGCCGCGACCGCCAGCACGCACGACGGCTCCGTGCGGTACAGCCGGAAGCGCCCCCGGCGTTCGAGCACCACCAGGCCCGTCTTGCGCAGCACCTTGAGATGCTCGGAGACGCTCGCCGCCGACAGCCCCGACGCCGCGGCCAGCTCGCCCGCGGCTTGCGGGCGCACCAGGCACGCCTGCAGGATCCGGCGCCGTTCCTCGTGCGACAGCGCTCGCAGCAGCTC
>DASUHV010000030.1:0-2449 GCA_036273355.1 Gaiellales bacterium | reverse complement strand
TGCACGTCGAGCTCGGGCGGCTCGGGCGGTGCCCCGGGGGTGGGCGGCGGCAGGGTGGGCAGCGGGGTGGCGCCGGGCGGGACGACCACGGGCGGGAAGCTCGTCGGGCGCGGCGTCGAGCGGCCGGGGCTGGTCGGCGGCGGTTTGGGGTTGCCCGAGGTGGGCGGGGGCTTCGGCGTGGGCGTGTGGTTGCTCGGCGTCGGGGTCGAGCAGGTGGTCAGCGGCGGGATGCACACCTGCGCGCTCACGCTCGTAGGCCTCGCCGCCCCGCCGCCCAGCGCCGCGGCCAGCCCGCCCAGCGCGCAGGCGACCACCACCGCCGCGGCAAAGTGGCGCCGGGACGCGGGACGGCGGCGCAGGCGAAGACGTTGAGGCATGGGCTGTGTCGGTCCACGATTATCATGCGGCCGTCAAGTCGAACCGTTGTCGAGGAAGAGGGTGACCGTGTCCGTGCTCGATCGTTTCTCCCTGCAGGGGCGCAGCGCCCTGGTCACCGGCGGCAGCCGCGGCATCGGCCGGGCCATCGCCATCGCCCTCGCCGAGGCGGGCGCGAGCGTCACCGTGTCGTCGCGCAAAGCCGAGGCGTGTCAGGCCGTGGTCGACGAGATCACCGCCGCGGGCGGCCGCGCCATCAGCGCCCCGGGCCACGCGGGCCGCGCCGAGGAGATCGAGCGCACTGTGGCACAAACCATGGAAGCCTTCGGGCGCCTCGACATCCTCGTCAACAACGCCGCCACCAACCCGCAGTTCGGGCCTTTGGTCGACACCACCGAGACCGCGTTCGACAAGGTGAACGAGGTCAACGTCAAGGGCCCGTGGCTCTACGCGCGCGCCGCCTACAACGCGTGGATGCGCGAACACGGCGGCACCATCCTCAACATCGCCTCGATCGGCGGCCTGAAGTCGGAGCCGTTCCTCGGCGCCTACGGGGCGACCAAGGCCGCGGTCGTCTCGCTGACCAAGACGCTGGCCCGCGAGATGGGCGGCCAGGGCATCCGGGTCAACGCCATCGCCCCCGGCTTGATCCGCACCGACTTCGCGCGCATTCTGGTGGAGACGCCGGAGATCCACGACCACGCCGTCCAGGCGACATGCATCGGCCGCGTCGGCGAGCCCGACGAGATCGCCGCCGCGGCGCTGTTCCTGGTCTCCGACGCCGCGTCGTTCGTCGACGGGCACGTGCTGGTGGTCGACGGCGGCTCACTGGCCTAGCTGGACAACGAGAGGAGCGAGAGCAGATGTCGAACGACGCAGGGCTCGGCTACTGGATCAGCCGCCGCGCCGCGCTCACCCCGCAGCGCGTGGCCTTGGCCTACGAGGATCAGTCGCGCACCTATGCGGAGTTCAACCGCGAGATCAACCGCTGCGCCCATGCCCTGCGCGCACTCGGCGTCAACCATGGTGACCGCGTCGCCTACCTCGACCTGAATCACCCGCGCTTCTTCGTCACCATGTTCGCCACGGCCAAGCTGGGCGCCATCTTCGTGCCGGTCAACTTCCGTCTCACCGCGCCGGAATTGGCCTTCATCATCGGCGACGCGGGCGTGCACACGCTGGTGCACGACGAGATGTTCGCGCCGGTGGTCGACCAGATCCGCGGCGATCTGGCGGTGCGCAACTGGATCTGTCCGGCGCCGCGCGACGGCGTGCGCGGCTGGGACGAGGTTCTCCACGACCAGCGCGACAGCGAGGTCGATTCGCAGGTGTCGCCGGACGAGGTTGCGGTGATCATGTACACCTCGGGCACCACCGGGCGGCCCAAGGGCGCCATGCTCACTCACGGGAACTTCCTGTGGAACAACGTCAACGCGATGCTCGGCTACGACACGCTGTCCGACGATCGCACCCTGGTGGTGGCGCCGCTGTTCCACATCGGCGGGCTCAACGTGACGCCGCTGCTGGCCTTTCTCAAGGGCGCCACGGTGGTGCTGGAACGCTCCTTCGATCCCACGCGCGTGCTGGACCTGATCCCGCGGCATCGCATCACCACGATGTTCGGCGTGCCCGCGATGTTCCTGTTCATGTCGCAGCATCCCGCGTTCGCCGCCGCCGATCTGTCGTCGGTGCGCACCTTCATCTGCGGCGGTGCGCCCGTGCCCGAGGCGCTGATCCGCCTGTACGGCGCGCGCGGCATCTCCTTCGCGCAGGGCTACGGCCTGACCGAGACGGCGCCGTTCGCGTCGCTGGTGCCCATCGATCGCGCGTTGGACAAGGTGGGCTCGGCGGGCGTGCCGCCGTTCTTCACCGACGTGCGCTGCGTCGACGACCGCGACGATCCCGTGCCCGCCGGTGAGCGCGGTGAAGTCGTGGTGCGTGGCCCGAACGTGATGAAGGGCTACTGGAACCGCCCCGACGCCACCGCCGAGGTGATGCGCAACGGCTGGTTCCACACCGGCGACGTCGGCGTCATGGACGACGAGGGCTTTCTCTACATCGTCGACCGCAAGAA
>DASUHV010000029.1:0-5952 GCA_036273355.1 Gaiellales bacterium | reverse complement strand
GTCCGGCGGCCCGCGCGCCTATGTATCGAGCAATACATTGCGGGCGTATCCCGGGATGTCGTCGGGCCGCTGCCGGCGGCCTAGGTTGTGCCCATGACTTCGTGCCTCACATCCACCCAGAAGGAGAGCACTCCCATGCGCACCACCTCTCGACTGTTCCGCACCGTCCTCGTCGCCGCCGGTCTGCTGGCGATCTCGGCATCGGCCGCCCAGGCCATGCCCACCCGGCAGTCCTCCGACACCACCGACTCGGCCGCCGTCGCGGCGGCCAACCGCACGATCGTGTTCCACCGCACCGGGTTCCTGCTCGACAACAAGCTCCCGATTCAGAACGTCAAGTCCGTGTCGGTCATGCAGCCGGCCGCCGACTCTCCGACCAACCAGGCGCTCGTCTCCGTCATGCAGCCGGCCGCCGATTCTCCGACCGACCAGACGGTACCTCTGGTCATCAGCCAGCCCGTACCGGCCGTCACCACCGTCTCCGCGAACAGCGGCTTCGACTGGACTGACGCCGGCATCGGTGCCGCCGTGGCCGCACTGCTGCTGATCCTGGCAGGGTTCGCCGCGACGCGCGTGCGACCGCGCCAGACCGCGGCTCTGTAAGGGCTGAGCTCGCGCCCGGTGGGGGTTGTCGGGACCCCCACCGGGCGCTGGGGTGGTCCGGCCCAGAACCGGACAAGGTGTAAGATCGCCCCCGATGCGACCCAGGCTCCTTCTGCTGATCGTGGCCGCTGCTCTGGTCGCCCTGCTGTCGGGGACGAGCCGTGCCGGTGCCGGCACCGCCGCCTGCACCGCGACGGCCACGGGCAAGCACGTCCGCACCCAGCTGCTGAAGGTGCACCTGACCGGAAGCTGTCCCGTGTCGGGCGTCGCACATGGCACGCTCACGTTCAGCCAGTGGCCGCGCATCCACGCCGATAGCGTGTTCGCGCTCGACTACGCGGCCGGGACGCTGTGGCTGCGAGTGCCCCGCAAGCTCTCGATGAAGCCGGCCTGGAGCGCGCACGGGGTCACGACGGCACTCGACGTGTCCGTCCAGGCCTCGCCGCGGCGCCGGCTCAGCGGCCGGGGCCGCTACTCGATCCACGGCGGCTTCAAGGCGTCGAACGGCGCGGTGGTGAGCTGGCACCAGACCGTGAGCGCCACGCCCGACCGCATCACGCTGGGATCGGTGCACGTCAGCGCCAGCCTGCCGGGGACCGGCTCGATGGTGGTCGCGGTGCACGAGGTGCGGCAGTTCTGTGCCACCAACAAGACCTGCCCGTTCGGCCAGAAGACCACGACCGACCGGGTCGCCTTCCCCGCTGCGTTCACGCACGTCACCGTCAGCTCGCCGCTGTGGTTCATGACCGGGGACGGGACGCTTCTCTCCGGACGTGAGCAGACGACGATCCTGCTGCGCTCGAAGCGGACGCACCGCATCCTCGGGCGCTCAGACTTCCAGGCGCTCGTCCGCATTCCGTAATCCGGCGCAGCACCTAGACTGCGCCCCATGGATACCCGCCCGATCGGCGTCGTCGACTCCGGCGTCGGCGGCCTGACGGTGCTGCACGAATGCCTGGTCACGCTGCCCCACGAGGACTTCATCTACTTCGGTGACTCCGCCCCGGAGCGGTTTCCCTACGGCACCAAGCCGGCCGCGACCATCCGCCGGTTCGCCCACGAGGTCGCTCAGCACCTGATCGAGCGCGACGTGAAGCTGCTGGTGGTCGCCTGCAACTCGGCGACGGCCGCCGCCCTCCCCGATCTGCAGCGCGAGTTCACGGTGCCCCTGATCGGCGTGATCACACCCGAGGCGCACGCCGCCGTCCAGGCCACCCGCGCCCGCCGGGTGGGCGTGATGGCGACCGAGGCGACGGTTGCGAGCGGCCGCTACCCAGCCGCGATCGCTGTGCTCGACGCCGGCGTCGAGGTGGCACAGGTGGCCTGCCCCGAGCTGGTGCCGCTGATCCAGAGCGGCGACGTCAACGGGCACGACCTGCACGACGCGGCCAAGCGGTACGCCGAGCCGCTGAAGCAGGCGGAGGTGGACACCGTGATCCTGGGCTGCACGCACTACCCGCTGATCAGACCCATGCTGCAGCGCATCTTCGGCCGCGACGTCACGCTGATCACCTCCGCCGAGGAGATCGCACGCGAGGTCGCGTCAACGCTCGAGCGACGCGGCGTCGGCAACCTGGCCGGCCGCGAGGGCAGCTACCGCTTTCTCTGCACGGGCGACGAGCAGGCCTTCCAGGGCGTCGCCGGGCGCTTTCTGCAGCTGCCGCTGACCGAGGTCGAGCGGGTCGATCCCGCGCGCCTGGAGATCGCCGCGTGAAGCGCACCGACGGCCGCGAGCTCGACCAGCTGCGCCCGCTTGCGATCGAGCCGGGGTTCATCGACAGCGCGCACGGCTCGGTGCTGTTCTCGATCGGGAAGACGCGGCTGGTGTGTACGGCCATGGTCGAGGAGTCGGTGCCGGGGTGGATGCGCGGGCGCGGCACCGGCTGGGTCACCTCCGAGTACGGGATGCTGCCGGGATCGACGTCAGACCGAAAGCCTCGCGACGCCAGCCGCGGAAAGCTGGACGGCCGCACGGTCGAGATCCAGCGCCTGATCGGCCGCTCGCTGCGTTCGGTGGTCGACTTCAAGGCTCTGGGCGAGCGCACCATCTGGATCGACTGCGACGTGCTGCAGGCCGACGGCGGCACCCGCTGCGCGGCCATCTGCGGCGGCTACGCGGCGCTGCACCTGGCGCTGTCGGGCCTGGTCGATGCCGGGAAGCTGCGCGAGCTGCCGCTGTCCGACTCGGTGGCGGCCGTCTCGGTCGGGATCGTCGACGGCAGCTCGATGCTCGATCTGGCCTACGCCGAGGACTCGCGTGCGGAGGTCGACATGAACGTCGTCATCTCTGGCAACGGCCAGATGATCGAGGTGCAGGCGACGGCCGAGCGGACGCCCTTTGGCCGCGCCTCGCTGGATGAGCTGCTGAGCCTGGCCGCCGCCGGGATCGAGGAGATCTCGGCACTACAGACGCGGGTGCTCCGTGAAGCTCGTGCTGGCGTCGCATAACCCGCACAAGGCGCGGGAGTTCGAGCGGCTGCTTCCCGGCTTCGAGGTCGAGCCCTACGTGGGCGACCTGCCCGAGGAGACCGGTGCCACCTTCCGTGACAACGCCGAGCTGAAGGCGCGCCACGTGCACGACGCGGTCGGCGGATCGGCCTGGGTGCTGGCCGACGACTCGGGGATCGAGGCGTCGGCGCTGGACGGCCGGCCGGGTGTGCGGTCGGCGCGCTTCGCCGGCGAGCACGCGACCGATGCCGAGAACCTGAACGCGCTGCTGGCGGCGCTGGCCGGCCGGGACGACCGCTCCGTGGCCTACGTGGCCGAGCTGGTGGCGATCTCCCCGGAAGGCCGCGAGCTGCATGCGCGTGGCGAGCTGCGCGGCCGCATGGCCGAGCGACCTCGCGGCAGCGGCGGGTTCGGCTACGACCCGGCCTTCGTGCCGGAGGGCGAATCGCGCACGGTGGGGGAGATGGAGGCCGCGGAGAAGGACGCCATCTCCCACCGAGCGCGCGCCGCCGCGGCGCTCCGCGAGCAACTGGCGGCGGAGCTGCAGGAGCCCGGGCGGTAGCCGCGACACCCACCACGGAGCAGGCGCTGTTTGCGCTCAATCGCGAGCACGGTTGCGGCCTGCGGGTGGTTGCGGCGATGCCAGACGGCGAGGCCAGCCATGCCACAATGGTGGCCGACCTCGCGGGCAACCGGTCGCTGCTCAAGTGGTGGCAGATGGTGGGCGGCGAGTCGGACTCGCTGGATCACATCGAGCGGGTCGTGCCGCTGGTGGAGCGGCTGCGCGTCCGCGGCTACCCGTCGCCGCGTCACCTGCTGACGGCGACCGCGGAGTCGCTGCTGTTCGTGCTCCAGGAGCTGCTCCCAGGCCGCCCGCCGGTGCCGCTGTTGCCCGTCCACGTCGAGCAGCTGGTCGAGCTGAACCGGCTGCAGGAGGAGGAGCAGGCCGACGGGGGTGGGTGGGGCGCGTTCCTGTGCCGGACGCTCGTCACCGGCGCCGAGGGCTACTGCCTGCACGCTCCGCTTCGGCGGCACTCGCCGGCCGGCGTTGCGCTGCTCGACCGCGTGATCGCGATCGGTGAGGCCACCGATCCTGGCGCCCTGCCGGTCGCCGGCATCGCGCACTTCGACTTCCACCACCTGAACGTGCTGGCCGAGGGCGACCGTATCACCGGCATCGTCGACTGCGAGGGCGCGCGGGTCGGCGATCCCTGCTTCGACCTGGTCACGCTGCTCTACTGCAGCGCCGAGGGCGGCCTCGGCGACGACGAGCAGCTCCAGCTGTGGCAGCTGCTCCGCGATCGCCGCGATGCAGCCACCCTGCGCGCCTACCTCGCGCACATGTCGTTGCGGCTGAGCAGCTGGTCGGCCGTGCATCACGACGACGCCACCACGGCACGCTGGCTGGGGCACTCCCAGATGTGGCTGGACAGGGCCGGCTAGACCAGGCTAGGCCAGGCCGGCCATGGTGTCGTCCTGCGGCGGCTGGTGCCGCGACCAGTGCCGCCAGTTGATCTCGGCGCCGAGCACGATCACGTTCGCCATCAGGTACAGCCACACCAGCAGCAGCACCAGGCCACCGAAGGCGCGCATCGCGAACAGCAGGTCGGCCCGCTGCAGGTACAGCGGCACCGCCTGGAACGAGACCTGGAACAGCACCGTCCCGAACAGCGCGCCCGGCCACACGTCGCCGCGGTGTAGGTCGACGTTCGTGAGGACGCGGTAGACCACCATCAGGAACAGGAACGAGCCGGCGCTGGAGAAGGCCAATGAGATCAGATAGGGCACGAAGCTGGAGCTCAGCTCACCGGGCTCGTGACGGTGCAGCCAGCCGTTTGCCAGCGTGGCAACAAACAGCGAGGTGAAGAGCACGGTCAGCGAGCTGAGAACCAGCACGAAGCTGATCCACTTGCCGGCCACGAACCCGCGGTTGCCGACCCGGAATACAATGTTCAGCGCCGACTCCAGCGCTGAGTAGAAGCCGAGCGCGCTCCACAGCATCCCGACCAGGCCGATCACGAAGAACTTGCCGGCGTTCGACTGCACCCCTTGCGTCAGCTTCACCAGGTCGGCGACCGACTCGCTGGGCAGGATCCGCTCCATCTCGCGGATCAGGTAGCTCGACTGCGAGACGCGGCCGAGCAGGCCGATCGCGGACAGCATCAGGAAGATGAACGGGAACAGCGACAGCAGCGCGTAGTAGGCGACCATGGCCGCCAGGTGCGGGCCGCGGTCGGCGAGGTACTTGCTCAGGATGGAGCCGGTCTGGCTGGCGACGCTGCGATATGGGCGCATCCACGTCGGGGCGGTTTCGTTGGCCATCGTGATGAGAATATCGGCAGGGATCACCTGTGCTAGCGTGGAATCGTGGATGCGACCGCCGCCATCGCCGAGCTGCGTGAGCTCTCGACACAGATCGAGACGGTCGTGGTGATCGCCCGCGACGGCTCGCTGGTTGCCTCCAGCGTGCAGGACGAGTCCGCCCACCGCATCGCCGAGGCCGCTCGCGATCTGGCCGATGGGGCCGACCAGGTGCGCCGCGACCTGGGCCGCGAGGCCCTGGCGCAGCTGCAGGCGGCAACGCCCGAGGGCAGCGTGTTTCTGGTGATGGACGACCACCGCACTGCCGTGGCGACCACCGGCGCCGACCCCACCGTGGGGCTGGTCTTCTACGACCTGAAGACGCTGCTGCGCCAGATCGCCGAGGGCGACGGCAAGGCCGCCGACGAGCAGCACGAGCAGGTCGATGGCTCGGCGTAAGCTCGTGATCCCGGTCGTGATCGGCGCCGGCTCGTTCCTGGGCACTGTGCTCTACCGGCGCCGCTCGGTGCGCAACCGAACCCGGCTGGACATCTACTTCGACGACGGCTCGATGGTGTCGCTGGCCGCCGGATCGCCGGA
>DASUHV010000028.1:0-2194 GCA_036273355.1 Gaiellales bacterium | reverse complement strand
GATCGTGGTGCCGCGCCGGGGAGCGGCCGGGGCCGTCGCCGCGGCGGCTGGCGGATCCGCCGATCCGGTCGTCTCGATCAACTCGGGCACCCTGGAGCAGCTCGAGACGCTGGACGGCATCGGCCCCTCGCTTGCCCAGCGAATCATCGACTACCGCACCGCCCACGGAGGGTTTCGCAGCCTCGAGCAGCTCGACGACGTCTCCGGCATCGGGCCCGCCCGGCTGGCCGCGCTGCGCGGCCATGTCTCGCTCTGACGATCCCACGCGGCTGGTCGGCGCAGGACTGTGCGGCCTGGTCGCCGCCGGCTTGGCCTGTCCGCCGGCGGTGCTGGCGGCGGCGCTCCTGGGGCGCACGCCGGCGATGCGGGCGGGGCTGGTGGCGGTCGCCCTGGCGGGGCTGCTGGGCGGCCAGGCACGGGTGGCGGCGCTCGAGCAGCGAACCCTGTCCCCCGGGCACTACTCGGGCACGATCACGATCGCCGGGCAGCCGCTGGAGGGGCGGGCGATCGCGTCGACGTCGGCGGGCGAGCGGGTGCTGGTCACGCTGCACGGCCCGGCGCTCGCGCAGGGTCAGCGCTACCGCGTCATCGGCAGCCTGACCGACATCGACCCGGTCGTGCGCGACTACTACTCGACGCAGGGGGTGCACCTGCACCTGCTGGTCACCGACTGGCTGCCGGCGGGGCGCCGCGGCGGGCTCTGGGGTGACGTCGACCGCCTGCATGCCCGCGCACTCACGGCGCTCGGCATGGGAGGCGGCGCGAGCTCCGAGCGTGGCCTGGTGGCCGGCATCGTGATCGGCGACACGAGCGGCCTCTCCGCGAGCGAGCGCGATCGCCTGCGTTCGAGCGGCCTTTACCACATCGTCGCGGTCAGCGGCCAGAACGTCGCGCTGCTCACCCTCTTCGTGCTCGTCGCGTTCGGGCTCGCCGGCGTCATCGGCACACCGGCCCGGGTGGCGGCGCTGCTCTCGGCCGGGGTGTACACACTGGTTACCGGCGCCGGGCCGTCGATCGTCCGCGCGGGAGTCGCCGGCTCCCTCGTCGCCACGGCCTGGATCGCGTCGCGGCCGGTGCTTCGCTGGCACCTCTTCGCGTGCGGCGCGGCGATCGTTCTGGCCGTCGATCCGCTCGAGCTCTTCGACCCCGGCTTCCAGCTGTCGTTCGCCGCGGTGGCGGCGATCTACCTTGTCGCGCCCCGTCTGACCGGGCTGCTCGGGCAGGCCGCCGGGGTGTCGGTGGCGTGTACCCTCGTCACCACCCCGATCGCCTGGTGGCACTTCGGGCGGCTCGCCCCGCTCGCCGTGCCGGCGAACCTGCTCGCCCTGCCGGCGGTGGCGCCGATCCTCTGGCTGGGCGTTGCGGCGGTGCTGGTGGGCTCGATCTCGCCTGCGCTCGCCGCCCCGCTGCTGGGCCTGGCCGACCTTCTCGCCGGCTACGTGCTCTGGGTCGCCAGGCTCTTCGGATGAGCGCCCGGCGGCTCGTGCGGCCTCCCGCGCATGCGAGAATATGTCCGTGAAGCTCTCCGCCAAAGCCGACTATGCCGTGCGCGCCGTACTGGTGCTCGCATCCCACGATGGCGACCGGCCGATGAAGGGCGAGCTGATCGCCCGCAGCCAGGACCTGCCGCTCAAGTTCGTGGAGAACATCCTGGGCGAGCTGAAGCACGCCGGGATCGTCGCGTCGCAGCGTGGGCCGGAGGGCGGCTACCGGCTCGCAACCTCTCCTGACGAGCTGACCCTGGCCGACGTGATCCGGGTCGTCGACGGCCCGATCGCGGCCGTGGCGGGGATGACCCCGGACGAGATCACCTATCCGCCGGGGGCGGAGGCGCTGCCCGGCGTCTGGCTGGAGGCGCGGGGGATGCTGCGATCCGTGCTGGACACGGTGACGTTCGCCGATCTGGTACAGCGCTCGCGCGCGATCGCCGCCAGCGGTGAGCGGCGCGCCGCGCGCACGCCGAAACCCGTGCGCCCCGCCTGAGTTGGACCTGAAGCCCGCATACCTGATCGCCGGCAGCGACTGGCCCAAGGTGGACGCCGCCATGAGCCGCCTGCGGGCGCGGTTCCCGGAGGAGTCGGTCGAGCAGATCGCGGTCGGCGGCGAGACCGACGGCGATGTCGTGGCCGCCTGCAACGCCCTCGACCTGCTGGGCGGCCCGCGCCTTGTCCTGGTGCGAAACGCCGAGGAGCTC
>DASUHV010000027.1:0-7411 GCA_036273355.1 Gaiellales bacterium | reverse complement strand
GCAGCGTGGCCCGGCGCGAAGCGTTCCCCAGCTCCGACCAGGACAGCGCGATCGCCTGGCAGGGCGAGGGCGACGACCCGGCGGTGCGGGAGCCGCTGGCGCGTGTGGCCGCCGAGGTGGTGGCCGGTCTCGAGCGCTGCGGCATACCGCGCTGCCCCAACGGCGCCGTCGCCTGCAAGCCGCTGTTCCTGCGCTCGCAGGGTGCGTGGCTGGCCGCCGCGCGGTCGTGGCTGGACGATCCCACCGAGGAGAAGGCGCTGATCCTGGTGTCGCTGATGACCGACGGCCGGCCGGTGTGGACGGCCGAGTCAGGCTGGCGCGCCGTCGGGGACGTGTTCGCGGGCGCCCGGCACCATCCCCAGCTGCTGCGCCGGCTGGGCCTGTTCGCGCTCAGCGACCGGCCGCCAACGGGCTTCTTCCGCGATTTCGTGGTCGAGCACGACGGCGAGCGGCGCGGCACCCTCGACATCAAGTCCGGCGGCCTGCTGCCCGTCGTCGACATCGCCCGCTGGGCGGCGATGTCGGCGGGCTCGTCGGAGACCTCCACCGCCGCGCGCCTGGACGCGGCGGAACGGGCCGGGACGCTCGACGGTCGCACGGCTTCGACGCTGCAGGTCGCGTTCGAGCTGTTCACCGACCTGCGGATGGAGAGCCAGATCGACGCGCTGCGCCGTGGAGCGACGCCGAACGATTCGATCGACCCGCGCGAGCTGGCCCCGCTCACCCGCCGCTACCTGAAGGACGCCTTCCGCGCGGTGGCAGAGGTGCAGCGCGGCCTCACCAACCAGTTCGGCCTGACCGCGCTATGAGGCGGCGTTCCTGGCGCGACGCCGCGCTGCTGTGCGTCGACGTGGAGCTGACCGGCCTCGACCCCAAGACCGACGAGGTGATCGCATTCGGCGCCGTCCCGCTGGACGGCGGCCGGATCCGCGTCGCCGGAGCCATCGAGGGGATGGTCAAACCGACCGCGGGCCGCCGCACCGGGCCGGTCGAGATCCACGGGATCCTGCCGCACGACCTCGACTCGGCGCCTCCGCTACCAGAGGCGCTGGCGCCGCTGGCCGAGGCGATCAGGGGCCGAACGCCGATCGCCCACGCGGCCTGGGTCGAGCGCGTCTTCCTGGGCCCGGCGCTGCGGCGGGCGGGCGGCCGGCTGCCCCGCGGCATCATCGACACGGCGATGCTGTGGCGGCTGCACGGCGTCGTTGCCGACGGCGCCGACCCGGGCTACAAGCCGCTGCTGACGCTGACCGAGCAGCTGGGCCTGCCCAGCCATCACCCCCACCAGGCGATGGGAGACGCGCTCACGACCGCGCAGGTGTTCCTCGCCCTCGCGACCAGGCTGGAGCGCCTCGGCCACGGCTCGCTCGCCGACCTCGTGCACGCCGACCGGCGGGTCGCCACGCACCACCACTTCCCCGGTCATGCCTAGCCGGGCTCGGAAATGGCCGCCCGCTCCGTGATCTCGGCAACCAGCCGCGCCAGCTCGTCCGACAGCGGCCCCGGCAGCCGCCGTGAGAACAGCTCGGACAGGGTCTGGTAGTACCAGAGCTGCTGCTCGACCGTGCTGCCGAACTTGCTCCAGGTGGCGGCGCCGTACACGTGCAGGTCGCTGAGCGTCGAGCGAGCGTTGTGCACCTTGTCTGCGCAGGCCACCCGCAGCACCGCCACCGGCGCGGTCTGCATGCGATCGATGTACGCCTGCTTGCGCCCCTGCCAGGGCGGCTTCGGGCGCTGGTCGGTGTCGCTGCAGGCATCGACGATGAACGCGACCTGATCGCCGAAGCGCTGGCGCAGCTCCTCGAGGTTGGTGCGATCGCCGCGATCCTCGATCGCGTCGTGCAGCAGCGCCGCGATCGCCTCGTCCTCGCCGCCGCCGTTCTCCAGCACCAGCGCCGCCACCGACATCAGGTGAGCCAGGTACGGGATCGACTCGCCGCCCTTGCGAGACTGGCCGTCGTGCACCTGGGCGGCATAGATCAGCGCCTGCTGGAAGCGGTCGGTCAGCATCGCCGCATGGTAACTATCCTCCCCGGTCGTGTCCGAGGAGCCCCCCAACGACGAGCACGGCCACGGCCAGCACGAGGCGGAGCGGCTCTCGCCCATGCCGCCGCTGCCGCAGACGGCGACGGAGCCCGACGAGCCGCGCGGCGCGGTCCGCAAGCTCACTATCGACCTCGGCCCGCTCCGGCGCCACCGCGACTTCCGGCTGCTGACGGCCGCCCAGGCGATCACGTTCCTGGGCTCGATGGTGACCTACGTTGCCCTGCCCTACCAGGCCTACCAGCTGTCGGGCTCTTCGCTGGTGGTGGGCCTGCTGGGCCTGGCCGAGCTGTGTCCGCTGCTGGTGACAGCGTTTCTGGGCGGTGCGCTGGCCGACGCCCGCGACCGGCGGCGGATGCTGCTCATTACCGAGCTGTCGTTCGCCGGCGCCTCGACCGTCCTGCTGCTGAACGCGACGCTGGCCAGCCCGCAGCTGTGGCTGCTGTTCGTGGTCGCAGCCGTGATGGCGGGGCTGGACGGTCTCCAGCGACCCTCGCTCGAGGCGCTCGTTCAGCGCCTGGTCGGCCGCGACGAGATGCCGGCCGCGGCGGCGATCGGCACGCTTCGCTTCAACATCGGGGAGATCGGCGGCCCCGCGCTGGGCGGCGTGCTGATCGCGGTGGTGGGGCTACCGCTCACCTATGCCTTCGACGTCGCCACCTTCGCCGTGTCGCTGCTGCTCCTGCAGATGATGCGTGCGGCGCCGCCGCCGGTCGCGGGCGCCAGGGTCAGCCTGCACGGCATCCTCGAGGGCCTGCGCTACGCGGCGGCGCGGCCGGTGCTGCTCGGCACCTACGCGGTCGACATCGTAGCCATGTTCTTCGGCATGCCGAACGCGATCTTCCCGGCCTTCGCCCACGAGTTCGGCGGCGCCGGCGTGCTCGGCCTGATGTACGCGGCGCCGGCCGTGGGCGCGCTTGTGGCCACGCTCACCAGCGGCTGGACGGGCGGGACGCGCAGGCACGGGGCGGCCATCTGCTTCGCGGCCGCCGGTTGGGGGCTCGCGATCGCGGTGGTGGGGCTGGCGCCCGGGCTGGCGCTGGTGCTGGCCGGCCTGGCGGCGGCGGGCGCGGCCGACACCGTGTCGGGCATCTTCCGGACCACCGTCTGGAACCAGACCATCCCCACCGAGCTGCGCGGTCGCCTGGCCGGCATCGAGCAGGTCGGCTACTCGACCGGCCCGCTGGCCGGGAACGTCGAGGCGGGCGCCGCGGCCTCGCTGATCGGCGTGCGCGGATCGATCGTCTCGGGCGGCGTGCTGTGCGTGATCGGAGTCGCCGTCACGGCCGCGCTGCTGCCGGCCTTCTGGCGCTACGACGCGGGATCACGCGAGGCCGAGCCGGTCACGCAGACGACGGGCTGAGCCGCAGCTCGATGCAGGCCTCCGGCGCACCCTCGACCGGGTACCAGGCGCGAATCGCCGCCGTGCCCGGCAGCAGCGGCGGGTCGTGGCCGGCCTCATCCGGCGCCAGCGGATAGGCCCGCACGCGGCCGCCGGTCAGCTCACCCAGCCCGAACGCGCCGCTGCGCCGTGCCTCGACCAGATAAAACGCGGCCAGGGCCAGACCCGGCAGGAACGGATTGCCCTCTCGGCGGCCGTAGCCCAGCCGTGCATGCGCGGCCTCGGCGGCGTCGGCGGCCAGCTCGGCTACGGCCAGGGACGGCGGGCCGCTGCGGTGGGTCGGTTCGCCTTCGAGCGGCCGCAGGAACACCGCCGCTGCGGGCGCCCCGGCGGGTCTGAAGTGGCCCGGCATGACCAGGTCGGCGATCGCCGGGTGCAGCTCCAGCACCAGGGTGACAGTCAGCTCCGCCAGCAGGTCTGCGAGATCGTCGGCATCGCTCATCCGCGGTAGTCTGGCAGCCGTGGACGGCATCCATGACATGGGCGGCATGCAGGGGTTCGGCGCGGTCGCGCCCGAGCCGGGCGAGCCCCCCTTTCACGAACGCTGGGAGGGCCGGGTGTTCGGCATGTCGCTGACGCTGTGGGCGACCGGCGGCCCGATCGGGGTCATGCGGCCGCAGCTGGAGCGGATCGAGACCGGACGCTACCTGGCGTCGTCGTACTACGAGCGTTGGGAGCACGCGCTCGAGGTGATGCTGGCCGAACGCGGTGTCCTGGCTCCCGCCGACGTCGATCGCAGGGTCGAGGCGCTGCGGGCCGGCGGGCAGGTGACGGAACGGTCGGATCCGGCGATGGTGGAGGCGGTGCTGGCCGACATGCGGCCGCGGCCGCCCGGGCGGCCGGACGGCGGCCATCGCTTCGCGGTCGGACAACCGGTGCGCGTGCGCCGCATCTCGACGGCGGTGCACAACCGCTGTCCCCGCTACGTGCGCGGCGTCGCGGGCGTCGTCGAACGCCTGCTTGCGCCGGACTGGCTACCGGAGAACGAGGACCTGGGCGAGCAGCGCCGAGCACCGTGCTACACGGTCTCCTTCGCGGCCGCCGACCTGTGGCCCGACGACGGCGCCGACCACACGGTGCTGGTCGATCTGTGGGAGACCTACCTGGAGGAGGCGGGATGAGCGAGGGGCACCACCACGCGCGCGAGAAGTCACCGTCGGAGCTGCGCACCATGGCGCTCGAGGCGCTGCTGGTCGAGCGCGGGCTGATCTCGACCGACGCGGTGGACGCCGTCGTCGAGCAGTTCCAGAACGAGATCGGGCCGCGGCGTGGCGCGCGAATGGTGGCACGTGCGTGGGTCGATCCGGCCTACCGCGAGCGGCTGCTGGCCGACGGCACGGCCGCCGCCGCCGAGATGGGCTACGGCGGCGCCCAGGGCGAGCGTCTGGTCTGCGTCGCGAACACGCCCGACACCCACAACGCGATCGTGTGCACGCTCTGCTCGTGCTATCCCTGGCCGGTGCTGGGCGTGCCGCCGGTCTGGTACAAGAGCCCGCCCTACCGCGCGCGTATGGTGCGCGAGCCGCGGGCGGTGCTGCGCGAGTTCGGGCTGGAGCTGCCGGAGACGACCGCGATCAGGATCTGGGACTCGAGCGCCGAGGTGCGCTACATCGTGCTGCCGATGCGGCCCGACGGCACCGAGCACCTGGACGAGGAGGGACTGGCCGACCTGGTCACGCGCGACTGCATGATCGGTGTGGCGGTGCCAGGGGTGACCGAGGGCGTGGCGGCGTGATCACCGACCTGCCGGACGAGGCCTTCACCGAGCCCTGGCAGGCGCGGCTGTTCGCGATGGCGCAGGTCGCCTGCAGCAGCATGGATCGCCCCTGGGACGCGTTCCGCCACCGGCTCAAGGCCGCGATCGCCGAGCAGCCCGACCGGCCCTACTACGACAGCTGGATGGTCGCGCTGGAGCAGCTGACGGGCTGCTCGCCCCCAGATGGTTGATCCCAAGAGCTGCGTGGCTCTGGAGCTGGTCCGAGCCGCCCCAGACGCCACGATCGCCCTTGAACAGGCGTTCATCCAGCCTGCCCTGCGGTCGATCCCGTCGTCTGGAACGACTCGTCCTGCGCCCATAGCCACGGATCCCATGGAATCAACCATCTAATGCCGGAACCGACGCTGACCGAGCTCGAGCCCGGGCTCGTGCAGATCACGATGCCGCTGCCGTGGGCGCTCGACCACGTGCATTGCTATGCGCTTGCGGGCAGCGACGGCTGGACGCTGGTCGACGCCGGCCTCGGCAGCGACGCGACGCTGCGGTGGTGGACGCAGGCGCTCCCCCAGCTGGGGCCGGAGCCGGTGGCGCGCCTGGTGCTGACGCATTACCACCCCGACCACGTCGGAGCCAGCGCCGGCCTGGCGGAGCTGAGCGGCGCCCCGGAGGTGGTGCAGGGCAGGCTCGACCGGGCGATGGCGGTGGCCGCCTGGGAACAGGGCTCGGACGACGAGTTCGAGGGCTACCTGCGCGGTCACGGCATGCCGGCCGAGCTGGCGGCCGCCTCGACCCGAGCCGAGAGCCGCACCGGCGTGCGCCTTGCGACGCCCACGCGGCTGGTGGACGAGGGCGACCGGGTGGTCCTGGGCAACGAGCCGTTCCGCGTGCTGCACCTGCCCGGACATGCGGACGGGCACATCGCCCTGGTCGGCGAGGCCAGCGGCCGCCTGCTCGGCGGCGACGTGCTGCTCGACGAGATTACCCCCAACGTGGGCCGCTGGCCGGACACCGCGCGCGACCCGCTGGGTCGCTACCTGGCCACGCTGCAGCGGCTGTCGGAGCTGGCGCCGCGGCGGGTCTACCCCGGCCACGGGCCCGTGATCGACGACGCGCCGTCGCGCGCCCACGAGATCGCGGCGCACCACGTCGAGCGCCTCGATGCCGCGGCGGCCGCTCTCGACGAGGGCGCCGAGACCGCCTACGACGCGGCGCAGCTGATCTGGCGAGACGAGCCGCTGGGGTTCCACGAGCAGCGGTTCGCGCTGGTCGAGGCGATCTCGCACCTGGAGCGGCTGGCCGAGACCGGGCGCGCACGGGAGCCGAGCCCGGGTCGCTGGCGTCCCGGCCCTGGGTAGCTCAGGAGTCGAAGCCGAGGCCGACCCGGTCGAGCGCGCGCAGGTAGAGCCCGCGCTTGCCGTCCCTGCGATCCGCCAGCGCCAGGGCGCGCATGGTCAGCTTGATCCCGGCCCAGCGCAGCGGCTCTGGCGGGAACGGCAGCGGCTTGCTGCGCACCAGGCGCAGCCGGGTCAGCTCGGTGTCGCGACGGTCCACGAGGTCGAGCGCGACGCGGGCTCCGAAGCGGCTGGCGCCGACGCCGAGGCCGGTGTATCCGACGGCGTAGCTGACGCGGCCGCTCATCGCCCGGCCGAACATCACGCTGAAGCGGCTGCAGGTGTCGATCACCCCGCCCCAGCGGTGCGTGAAGCGAACGCCCTCCAGCTGCGGGAACGTCTCGAAGAAGTGGCGCGACAGCAGCGAGAAGGTGGCGGGCCGCTGTTCCAGCTCGGCTGCGACGGTGTTGCCATAGTGGTATACGGCGTCGTAGCCACCCCACAGGATCCGGTTGTCGTCGGTCAGCCGGTAGTAGTGAAACTGGTTGGCGGCGTCGAACAGGCCCTGCCGGCCGGTCCACCCGATGGCCGACATCCGCTCCGCCGACAGCGGCTCGGTGACCAGCACGTAGTCGTACACGGGGGCGATGTAGCGGCGGATGTCGCCGATCAACGGCGGGAAGCCGTTGGTGGCCAGCACGACGCGCTCGGCCCGCAGCCGGCCATCCGGCGTCGACAGCAGCACGCCGTCGGCCAGCTCGTGCAGCGCGGTGACCGGCGACAGCTCGTGCAGCCGCACGCCCAGCTCGATGCAGACGCGGCGAAGGCCCCACGCCAGGCGGGCCGGATCGACCATGGCGGAGCCGCTCCGCTCCCAGATGCCGCCCAGGTAGGTGGGTGAGTCGACCTGCGCGCGCA
>DASUHV010000026.1:0-2079 GCA_036273355.1 Gaiellales bacterium | reverse complement strand
GAGCCGAACCTTAGGGTTTCCTGGGAACCGCCTGGGGGCAGGCGAGGAGTCGCGTGCCCCGGGGCGAACGGGACGGGATGGAGAGCCGATGGGCCGGGGGCCGGACGGAGGCCTCTACGTGGGCGCCACCGTGCTTGCGATCTTTGCCCCCAACGCCGCGGCCGGCTACTACCTGGTGATCGCGCTGGTCACCGTGGCGAGGGCGCGCGGCGATTCGCCGTCGCCGGAGCCGGAGGCCAGCCGGGCCGCCTGAGCCGGACCCGTCAGCAGAACTCGTTGTCGCTGCCGCCCGGCCGCCGGGTCAGCGTGCCGCCGTCGTCCAGCTCGTAGAAGCCCATCTCGCCCAGGGGCGGCGAGTACGCGTGCAGCGACGCGGCCGGGTCGCCGGCGGCGTGCTGGACGTCGTGGATGTGCGAGGCGCCGAACGAGAAGCAGTCGCCTCGCCGGTACAGCGCGCGGGGGTGCTCCCCGCCGATGTTGGGCAGCGTCTCGGAGAGCATGCCCTGCAGCACGGCCACCGCGCCGCGGCTGCCGCCGTGGTCGTGGAAGCCCGTCTCCTGGGTCGGACACCAGCAGATCAGCCAGATCTCGACGTTCGCGTCCAGCAGCATCGGCACGTAGTGGCGCTCGTCCGGCGAGCCGTGCAGCAGGTGCTGCCACAGCTCCGGGTGTGCTGACATGTCCTCGACCAGCAGCTCCAGCTCGGCGCGCGCCAGCGTGCGGCCGCGGTCGTGCAGCCGGAACCAGCGCCGCAGCATCAGGTCATCGGCGTGGACGACGGGGGGCTGGGCGAGCTCGGACTCGGGGTCGCGGCCGAAGCGGAAGCGGGCGGGTACGACGTGGGGGGAGCTCGACATCGGATGCCTCCTGGTAGGTGCCTCATACCAGGATATCCATGGTTGTCTGTAGGTTTAGTTAAGAACTGTTCAGGCGCGATGTGTCGGGGCGGCCGCTGAGCGGTCGTCCGGGGCGTGGTACTCGGCTCCGTCCGGGTGGTCGGTCATCCAGGGGAGCCGCCTTACGGCGGCTTCACCAGTTTGTCAACTGAAAGTAACCTGGCAGGGACAAGACGAGGCGGTTCGGCCGGGCCAGCCCGTGGTATAGGCCGGTAAGAACGATCAAAAGCCACAAAGGAGCACAAGAACATGATGAGCACGCACATCACCACCCAGGGGGCTCGGCTCGTGCGGCGCCATCCGCGTCGCGCAGTGAGCATGGGCCTCATCACGGTGTCGGCACTTCGCAGCATCAACGCTGCAGATGCCCGGCGCCGGGCACGCCATCTGGCCAAGCCCGCCAAGCGCGCTGCCAGTGATCGCAAGGTGCACGCGGAAACCCGCCAGGCGAAGGACGACGCGCTGCATGCCGTTCGCCGGGTGCAGCGGATCGGTGTGGCGAGTGCACTCACCGACAAACGAGTGGCCCGCAAGCTCAGGCATGCGACCCACCACGCATCCCGGGCCGCCAGCCTCTCGATCAGCTCGCCGCGCCGACATCCGTTCCGGAACACGACCATCGCGGTGGTCGCGGCCGGCACGCTCGCAGGAGCGGCGTATGTCGTGCGGCCCAGGATTGCGATGGTCATTCGCACGGCCGATGCGCCGCTCGGGAGCGACCAGGACGCCACGGCCGCCGAGGCTGTGGTGGCTGCTAGCCCGACCGAAAACCAGCAGGCGTCAGCTGACTGATCGAGCGCGGTCAGCGGTGACGATGCAATGGACGCACGTCACCGCGACCGCGACTCGCTGAGCGAGCTCGTGGGCGCGCCCACCGGCTCCCGCGCCGGCGCCGGCTGATCCGCCCGGCCGGGGACGCCGCCGCGTGCCAGCGACGCCGCCGCCGCCACCAGGCAGGCCGCGATCGCGAACGTGAACGCCGCGTGCAGGCCGTCGCGGAACGGCCCCGAGATCAGGTCCGGGAAGAACGAGTGGCCGACCAGGACCGCCTTGTCGTGCGGCGACAGGCCGGCGAGGGCGTGGGGGCCCAGCAGGTGCTGGATCGGGTTGTAGCCGAGGAAGGCGGCGAACAGGATCGAGACCGGCGGCAGCGACGCGACGTGCTGCGCCACGCCGGCCGGCA
>DASUHV010000025.1:0-3147 GCA_036273355.1 Gaiellales bacterium | reverse complement strand
GCGATCAACGCGCTGCCCGGCTCGCAGCTGATCGCCGACGCTGCGTGCGCCACCTGCCATGCGTTCCCGACCGGGGGCGCCGGGGGCCCGGGTGGGTCGCTGGTCAACGGCTCGGCGCGGTTTAACACCGACCAGAAGGCGCTGGCCGACTGGATCGGGCACGGCGCCAGCCAGGCCGGCACGGGCATGCCCGCCTTCGACCAGTCGTTCAACCAGCAGCAGATCGCTCAGATCGCCCAGGTGATCGCGTCGCTCAAGACCAACAGCGTGCAGCCCCTGAGCGGCGGCTAGCCTCCCTTAGCGGTTAGGCTGCCAGCCATGCGAGTCATGCTCGGCATCACCGGGGCGTCCGGCGCGCCCTACGCGGCCCGCATCCTGCGCGCCCTGTCGGACTCGGGCGCCGACGTCGGTGTCTGCGCCTCGGCCGCCGGCCGCCAGGTGATCGCGCTCGAGATCTACGGCGATCGCGGCATGGACGGCGGCGACGCGCTGGAGCGGTTCGTGGTCGACCACGGCACCCCTGACACGCGCATCTGGGCCGAGCGCGACTACTCGGCGCCGTACGCCTCCGGCAGCTCGCGCACCGACGCGGTGATCGTCTGCCCCTGCTCGATGGCCTCGATCGGCACGATCGTGGCCGGCGCCGAGGCCAACCTGATCCACCGCGCGGCTGGGGTGCAGCTGAAGGAGCGGCGCAAGCTGGTGGTGGTGCCGCGGGAGACGCCGCTCTCGTCGATCCACCTCGAGAACCTGCTGCGGCTGCGAAACGCCGGCGCCGACGTGATCGCGGCGATGCCGGCCTTCTACCACCTGCCGCAGACCATCGACGACCTGGTCGCGTTCGTGGCCGGGCGGGTGCTCGACTCGATCGGCGTCGACGTGACGCTGCACGAGCGCTGGGGCGAGTCGCAGGTGGGTGCACCGTGACCCTGCAGCCCGAGCGCGTCCGCGACATGTTCGACCGCATCTCGCCCAGCTACGACCGGATGAACCTGCTGATGTCGATGGGCCGAGACGGCCGCTGGCGGCGGCTGGGCGTGCGTGCCTCGGGCGCGCAGCCGGGCGATGCCGCGCTCGACGTCTGCTGCGGCACCGGCGACTTCGCCGTCGAGCTGCGGCGCGCCGTGGGGCCGTCCGGCCGCGTGGTCGGGCTCGACTTCTCGCCGCAGATGCTGGAGATGGCGCGGCGCAAGAGCAGCGCCGTGGAGTGGCTGCAGGGAGACGCCCTGGCGCTGCCCTTCGCAGACGGCGAGTTCGCCGCCGCCTGCGTCGGGTTCGGCGTGCGCAACCTGTCCGACCACCGCCGCGGGTTCGCCGAGATGGCCCGCGTGGTGCGGCCCGGCGGCCGCGTCGTGTGCCTGGAGATGAGCACGCCGCCGGCACCGATCAGGCCCTTCTCCCAGCTCTGGACCGACCGCGGCGTGCCGGTGCTGGGGCGGATCGTGGCCCATGACCCCGAGGCGTACCGCTACCTGCCGGCGTCGGTGCACCGCTTCCCGGCCGCGCCTGAGCTGGCCGAGATCATGCGCGACGCCGGCCTGGCCGACGTCGGGTACCGGCGGCTGATGATGGGCGTTGTGGCGCTGCACGTGGGGACGGTGCCTGGGTGAGCCTGGCCACCTCGGCGCACCAGGCCTTCGCCGAGCGGGTCGAGGAGCGGCTGGAGCAGGCGGTGGCGACCGATCCGGGCGCCGTCGCCAGGGCCGGCGCCCAGACCCTTCGCTCCGGCGGCAAGCGGCTGCGCCCGCTGCTGGTCTCGATGTGCGCCACCGACGCCGCCCGTGGTCGGGACGAGCTGGTGCGGGCGGGCTGCGCCGTCGAGCTGGTGCACATGGCGACGCTGGTGCACGACGACGTGCTGGACGCGGCGCCGCTTCGCCGCGGGCACCCCACGGTCTGGCGCACCGACGGCCGCGGGCTGGCAACGGCCACCGGCGACCACCTGTTCGCGCGCGCCTTCGCCGAGCTGACGGCGACGGGCGACATGCCCGCCGTTGCGATCCTGGCCGACGCCTGCCTGGGCCTGGCCCGCGGCGAGATCCTGCAGCGGCGTCAGGCCGGCGACCCGAGCGTCACCGTCGACGGCTACCTGGAGCGATGCACGCTCAAGACCGGCCGCCTGTTCTCGGCGGCGGCGCGGCTGGGGGCCCGCTTCTCGCAGCTGTCCGCGGACGACGCGGCCGCGCTGGGCCGCTTCGCCGAGGCGCTGGGCCTGGCCTTTCAGATCGCCGACGACGTGCTCGACTGCGACGGCGACCCCGATACCACCGGCAAGCCGCTCGGCACAGACCTGCTGGACGGAACCGTCACGCTGCCGCTGCTGGTGGCCGCTCGCCGTGACCCCCAGGTGGCGGCCGTGATCGCCCGCGGCGCCGCGCCCGATGACGTCCTGCCGACGCTGGCGCGGGTCGTGAGAAGCGGCGCCGTGGCAGAGGCCCGCGCCGAGGCCCAGCGGCTGGCGGAGCGGGCGACGTCCGAGCTGGACGCGGTCGACGCTCCGGTCGACACGGAGGCGCTGCGCGAGGCCGTGCTGCTTGCCTCCGACCGCAGCGCGTAGGCCGGCCCCTAGGTGAACGTCCGGGTGTAGGGCGCACCGGACAGGAGCACCCGCTGCGCCACGCCGTCGATGATCGTGTCGAATCGCAGCCGCTCGGGCGACCAGTCGCGCTCGCCGACGCGGAAGCCGCCGCCCGCGAGCGGGGTCATCGGCGCGCGCTCGTCGCTCAGGTGGTCACAGCCCCACCACAGCCGTCCCTCCCGCGCGGCCACCCGGAAGTTGGTCAGCCAGGCGTTGTGCGACCGGTAGTGGCCGAGGAACGGCCGCCACTGATCGGGGCAGGAGCCGTCGTCCTCCAGCGGCTCCGACAGCTCCAGCTCGAACGGCTCGGGCGCGCCGCCGCCGGCCAGCGCCAGCGCGGCCCTGGCCATCGCCGTGCCACCCATGTACCCGCAGGCCATCGCCACCGCACCGAGCCCGTCGTAGCTCGCCAGCATCCTCGACCCGGTGCCGATCATGCCGCCGCCGTGGCCGAAGTCCGCCGGGCCGATCGCGATCCCGTAGCCGTAGTGACCGCGGTCTCCCTCCTGGTCGTCCTCGACGTGCGGCGCCAGCATCATCGCCCAGCTCTCGGCCGACAACAGCCGTTC
>DASUHV010000024.1:0-9496 GCA_036273355.1 Gaiellales bacterium | reverse complement strand
GGCGATGCCGAGCCGATCATGTCGCGTGCGGCGTCAAAGGCGGCCTCGGTGGCTCGCTGTGCAGCGCGTACGCCCTGCAGCTGGCCGGCGTCCTTGTGCCGCCGACGCGACGTGAACAGCACCTGGTCGGGCGTCAGCGTGATGCCCTTGCCTCGCAGATAGTCGCCAAGTGCCAGCGGAAAGTTCGGTGGCACCGCCACCGCATCCAGGCCCGCTCGTTCCAGCATCCGCCGCACCGTCTCCATCCGCGCCTCGTCCAGCGGCCAGCCGTCGAGCACCAGGTCGCGGCCGCCGAACTCGTCCACCATCCAGATCTCGTTCGCGGTCGACTCGCGGCGGACGAGATCGACCTCGAGCTGGTTGGTGACGATGATGCGCCGATCGCCCGCCTCGATGTACGTGAAGGGGTCGCCCACCGTGACCCCGGTGGCGACGAACATGTTGGCGTCGAGCAGCGAGTCTGCGTGGATCAGCAGGGCGTCGGGCACGCCGTGCAACCTACCACGCTGGTTGTGTCACCTATGATCGGTGTTGCCGCCCGTCATCCCTTCGTCAGGAGTTGCAACTGTGCTGCTTCACCTCGGAACCAGCGTCGCGTGTAGCGACGGCGCACTCGGCGAACTCGCCGATCTGGTCATCCACCCGGAGGCCCGTCGAGTGACACATCTGGTCGTGGCGCCACACCGCCGTCGTGACCAGGCCCGGCTCGTCCCGTTCGAGCTGGTCACGCCCAGGGAGGGCACGAAGGAGATCCACCTCGACTCCACGACCGCCCAGGCACACGCGCTTCCCGAGGCTCAGCAGTACGCGTACGTCCGGATCGACGAGGGCCCGCTCCCCGCGGACGACCCCGGCGCGGTTGGCATTGCCGACGTGATCAACGTGCCCATCGACGACTACGGCAGCACGTTCGCCGCGGCTCCGATCAGCTACGACGACCACATCTCGGTGATCTACGACCGGATCCCGCGGGGCGAGGTCGAGGAGCGACACGCGAGCCACGTGGTCGGCTCCGACGGTGAGCGAATCGGCCGTCTGGACGGGCTCATCGTCGACGATCACGGCACGATCATGCAGCTGGTGCTCGAGCGAGGCCACCTCTGGGGGCGTCGCCGGGTGACGATCCCGGCCGACGCGGTCGCACACTTCGACATGGACGGCGTGACGCTCGCGATCTCCAAGTCCCAGGTCTCGAAGATCCTTCCGGTCGGCTAGCGGCAGATCACGTCGCCGCGGCCGGGGCTGTCTCCGCGGCAGGCGGATCCTGGTCGGCGCCCGCCAGCACCGCTCCGGTCGTGGCCGACCCGATCAACACCACGGCCGATGCGAACAGCCATGAAACGATCCCGAAGGCCGCCCCGATCAACCCGTAGCGGCGCGCGTCGGTCGACATGACGGCCGGCATGTAGATCCGTGACACCACCGCGAACAACGTCAGCGACACCGCCGTGAGGACGCCGGTCGCCCACAGCCGGCGGCTTTGCACGCGTCCGCCCAGCAGGATGTACGGCGTGACGGCCCAGATCACCGATCCCAGCACCAGCGGCAGGTAGATCCGCAGTGCGCGGCTGTCGGCCTGCCGCAGCTGCGCGCGCAGCGGCGAGATGGCTGCGAAGTAGAGCGCGAAGCTGAACATCCAGATCAGCGCCCGGAACATGCCCCGTGCGCGGATCCGGGTAAGGCCCCACGCGTCCTCGTAGATGCGCTGCAGCGCCTGGGCCATGCTCAGCACCGCGTAGGCCAGGATCAGGATCCCGAGTGCGGAGATGCCGCCGCGCACCTGGTCTGGCGAAGCGAACAGCTGGCGCACCGCGCTTGCGCCCTCGCCGGTCAGCGAGAACCGCTCGACCAGCACGTCGCCGAAGGAGGTGTCGGCGCCGAACACCGACGACGTCAGGATCGTCGTCGGGATCAGCGCGATGAACAGCTTCGACGACAACGCCAGCCCGCGCTCCAGCGGCTCGACCATGATGAACCGGTCGACGATCCTGCGCGCCAATGCGATCAGGTCAGCCACCCGGCGATTCTATGGCGGCGGTCAGGGGCGGCACGGGCGCTGGTCACGGCCCGGCGTACGCGAATGCCGCCTCGTACCCGCAGCGTCCCGTGAAGCTGAACCGGAAGTGCTGGTCATCGGCCTCGAGCAGCTCGGCCACCACCTCGCGGCCGGCCTGGTGGTGCCCAGGGATCACGCAGGACACGGCGCCCGGGTGCTGGAACGGCTCGCGCACGCGCACGGTGACGGCGCGCCCGGCCCGGAACCAGCCGCGCCCGGGGGTGTGGTCGATCTCGATCCGGCTCGAGACCACCTCGAGCAGGTTGCTGGGCTTGAACGCCCACGGAAACTGCTCGAGCGCGGTGCCACCCAGCCGGCCGGTGTACACGTCCTCGAGCGCATGCCGCTGGTCCGCGTCCGCCCGCTCGTCCAGGTGCAGCACCCAGCTCCAGGGCGACCGCGGCTGGTCATCGCTGTACCAGATCACCATCACCACGCACAGGCCGCCCACGTCGAGGTCGCCGATCATCCCCTGCTCGATCCGCCACGACAGCGACCCGGTGCACTCGCCGTACGTCGATCGCCCGCCACCGCTGCCGTCGATCCTGCGGCAGGGACAGATCGCGTCGCAGTTGCAGGCCTCGAGGTAGGTGCCGCTGAGGCTCCAGGGCGTGGCGCTCACCTGCGTCTGGGCGGTCACCGTGCAATCCTCCCACACCCGGCTACACCAGGACTTCACCGGAATTACACCGCTCCTCATCCCCCGGCCGGTGGCCGCGGTGGCAGGATCGGTTCATGACCGAGGTGATGAGGCTGGTCGACAAGGAGCAGGTGGCGCGATCGCTGGGGGTGCGCCGCAGGCAGGTGGGGGAGATGCTGGCGGCGCCGGGGTTCCCGCCGGGAGTCGGCTACTTCCGCGGCCGCCATGTGTGGGACGAGGGTGCGGTGCAGAGCTGGGTACAGAGCTGGATCGACGCAGCGAACCAGCCGCCGGCCGAATCAGAGCGCTTGACGGCGTAGGCGGCACCGGCTCAAGCTCGGACGCCCGTGCGCCGATCTGTCTTCCGTGGACAGGGAACAGCAGCTGCTCGCCATCGTGCAGGCTCAGACCGAGATCGCCGCAGCGCGGCCCGAGCCCGACGCGGTCATGCAGATCGTGGCGGCGCTCGCGCTCGAGGTGATCGGCGCGCAGGCGGCCGCCGTCGAGCTGGCCGCCGGCGACCACGACCACGTTCTCGGCTCCATCACGCCTCACGGGCTGGACGCGCCGCTCGTGCACGACGGCAAGCCGGTCGGCACCATCCGCGTGTACGCCGACCAGCCGCAGGCATTCACCGCGGCCGACTCCGAGACGCTGACGCTGCTGGCGGGCGCGGTCGCCGCTCACCTGGCGCATGCCTTGGCGCAGGAGCCGGCGCGCCGGCATGTCTGGGATGACGCGCTCACCGGCCTCGGCAACCGTCACGCGTACGAGCACAGGATCGCGCACGAGTGCGCGCGGCGCGGGCGCGACGGTGGCCTGCTCACCCTCGTCCTGGTCGATCTCGACGGCGCCCAGGGCGACGGCGTGCGTCGTACCGTGGCCGCCGTGCTGCAGCGCTGGACGCGGTCAATCGACGGCGTCTACAGGGTCGGCGAGGACCGGTTCGCGCTGATCCTCCCGGGCGCTGACGCGCAGTCCGGGCGGGCGCTGACCGAGCGCATCGCCGAGCGGTTGGTGGACGCTCATCCCCTGGCGGCTTCGGCCCGGTTCGGCGTCGCCCAGGCAGGCGATCAGGATCCCAAGCTGTTGTACGCCGCCGCCGAGGCGGAACTGCTTCGCTTGCAGCGCGCGGCCTAGATCGCTACCGATGGCGCCGTCTGGTGGGCGGTGCTCGGCGCCGGCGCCACCCGTGCGGGCGGGGGCGTGCCGTGGTGCGGGTTGGACTTGGCCGCCACGAACGCCACGATCGGCACCGCCACCAGGCCCACGATGACCGCCGCTATGCGCAGGGTGTTGGTCACGAGCCCCGGCTCACGAACCGGCCGCGGCCGGCATCGTCTCCGTGGTGGCGTCGTCGGGGCGGCCGCCACCGTCGCCTTCGGTCAGAAACCGGCTCAGCCGCCGGGTCTCGCCGGGATCCAGCGAGATCGCTGACACCGCCCGGTCGGTGTCCCAGATCGAGAGCCGTGTGTGCCGCTCGTCAGGATTGCCGCCCAGGTACCGTGACACCCGCAGCGCACGCGCCCGGCCGTCGATCAGCGGGTGCGGCGCGAAGAACTCGACCAGCTTGCTGCGGAGCGGAGCGGCGCACCACGGGCAGTAGCGGTGGAGGCTCTCGACAGGTTGGGCACACGACGGGCAGTCAGGCACCTGGGCGCTCCGTTCGATCGACCACTCGAGCATACCCCGGTACGCTCAAGCCGTGAAGTCTCGCGGGATTCTGTTCGCGGTTCTGGCGCTCTGCCTTGCGGGCCTGTCGCTGGCGGCAGCGCGTCACCACGTCTGGGTGATCACCGCGGCCGCGCTGGCGCTGGCGCTGTGGATGGCCGACCTGGCGCGACGCGACCTGCGTGCGCGATGATGGTTGCAAGGAGTCGCCTGTCCGGAGCAGAAAGAGGACGCGTCGCTCCAGAATCCGTCACCCGGTCACCCATGGCAGACCTCTCACCGCAGCTCGAGTCCTACCTCGACCATCTGCGCGCCTCCGGCGCGGCCGGCTCGACGCTCCGCGGCTACCGCACCGATCTGCTGCAGCTGCAGCGCTGGATGCAGGCCGCGGGCGTACCGCTGGAGGCCGCTGACACGGCCGTTCTGCGGCGCTACGCCGCCTACCTGGGCACGCTCCGTTATGCACCTGCGACCGCATCGCGCAAGCTCTCCGCGATGCGCGGGGCATACGCGTGGCTGTTCGCCCGCGACCTGGTTCCGCGCGACCCGGCCGCGGTGGTGCCGGGGCCCAAGCAGCGGCGCACCCTGCCGGCCACGTTCAAGCCGTCCGAGCTCGATCAGCTGCTCGATCCGCCGGTCGGTGACGATCCCCGCGGGCTTCGCGACCGCGCGTTGCTGGAGCTGCTCTACGGCTCCGGGCTGCGCGCGTCCGAGGCCTGCACCCTGCGCGTCCGCGACGTCGAGCGCGGCCGTCGCCAGATCCGTGTCACCGGCAAGGGCGACAAGCAGCGGATGGTGCCGCTGGGCGGCGCCGCCGAGCAGGCGCTCGACCGCTACCTGGCCCATGGTCGTCCCGCACTCGACCGCGGCCTGGCCGACCGGCTGTTCCTGAGCGTGCGCGGACGGCCGCTCCAGCCCTCCGACGTGCGCCGCACGCTGGAGCGGTCGCTCACCCGTCGGGGCCTGGCGTCGCGCTCACCGCACGCGCTGCGGCACTCATTTGCCACTCATCTTCTGGAGGGAGGTGTCGATCTCCTCAGCATCCAGGAGATGCTTGGCCACGCATCCGTTGCCACGACCCAGGTATACACCCACGTGAGCGTGCGGCATCTTAAGACGGCGCACGCGCACGCGCACCCGAGGGCACGATGAGCGACAACGACGCACTCCAGATCTGGCTGCAGTACAAGCAGAGCCCTGACCCGCATCTGCGCGAACGCCTGATCCTGACCTATGCGCCGCTGGTCAAGTATGTGGCCGGCCGCCTCGGCACCGGCCTGCCCGCGCACGTGGAGGAGGGCGATCTGGTTTCCTACGGGCTGCTCGGCCTGATGAACGCGATCGAGCGGTACGACCCCGGCCGTGACATCAAGTTCGAGACGTACGCGATCAGCCGCATCAAGGGTGCCATCATCGACGAGCTGCGCTCGATGGACTGGGTGCCGCGCTCCGTGCGCAGCCGCGCCCGCGAGATCGAGCGCGCGATCGCCGAGCTCGAGAACCGGTACCACCGGCCGCCCACCGACGAGGAGATCGCCAAGGCGCTGGGCATCACCGAGGAGGAGTTCCAGGACAGCCTCACCCAGATCTCGCGATCGTCGGTGGCGGCGCTGGACGAGCTGTGGACGATCTCGAGCTCCGGCGGCGACACCGTCTCGCTGATCGACACGCTGCAGGACCCGAACGCCGACGACCCCTCGCTGGAGATGACGCGCACCGAGGTGCGCGAGGCGCTGGCGCTCGCCATCGCCAAGCTGCCCGAGCGGGAGCGCACCGTGATCACGCTCTACTACTACGAGGAGCTGACGCTGCGCGAGATCGGCGAGGTGCTCGGCGTCACCGAGTCGCGGGTGTCGCAGCTGCACACCAAGGCGATCCTGCGCCTGAAGGCGAAGCTGCAGGGCAGCCTCGAGCGCGCGTCGCTCGAGCGCAATCGGTAGATGCGCCGCCGGCAGACCTGAGCGTTCCTTGCCGCCTCGCTCGTGCCGCGAGTAAGGTGAACGTCCCACACCTGTTCATCACGCGCGAAAGGGTCTGCAGATGCCTCACAGGGAGCCCGGAACAATCCGCAATGTCGCGGTGATCGGCCACCGCGGGACAGGCAAGACGTCGCTGGTGGAGGCGCTGCTGTACGAGTCCGGCACCGTCAACCGGCTGGGCAGCGTGGCCGACCAGTCCACGGTCTCCGACTACGACGAGGACGAGCGCAAACGCGGCATGAGCATCTCGGCGTCGGTCACCCACCTGGAGTGGGAGGACCGCCTGATCAACCTGATCGATACGCCCGGCGAGCCCAGCTTCCAGGCGGATGTGCTGTCGGCGCTGCGCGTCGTCGAGGGCGCGATCATGACCGTCTCCGGCGTGCTCGGCGTCGAGGTCGGCACCGAGCGGCTGTGGCGCCGCTGCGACGAGCTCGGCACCTCACGCCTGGTGCTGGTGAACCTGCTCGATCGCGAGCGCGCCGACTTCTTCGCGGCGCTCGAGCAGCTGCGCGAGCGGCTCAGCGACAAGTGCGTGGCGGTAGAGATCCCGATCGGCACCGAACAGGATTTCCGCGGCGTGGTCGACCTGGTGCATATGGTCGCCTACCTGCACGGCGAGGACGCCTCCGGACACGACGAGTCGGTCCCGATCCCCGAGGACCTGAAGCCCCTGGCAGACGAGTACCACGACAAGCTGATGGACGTGGTCGCCGAGATTTCCGACGAGCTGATGGAGCGCTACCTGGACGGCGGCGAGATCACGCGCGAGGAGATGGCGGTGGCGCTGAAGCAGCTGGTCACCGATGGCCAGGTGTTCCCGGTCGGCTGTGGCGCCGCCACCCGCAACATCGGCTCGCACGGGCTGCTCGACCTGATCGTGGAGGGCCTGCCCTCGCCGGCACGCGCCCGCAACGTGCCCGAGACCGGCGGCGCCAGCACGCTCGCCTACATCTTCAAGACGATCGCCGACCCCTACAGCGGCCGCATCAACCTGATGCGGGTCTACGCCGGCACGCTCAAGGGCGACTCGCAGCTGGTCAACAGCCGCACGCATGGCAAGGAACGAGTCGGCCAGCTGCTGATGCTGCAGGGCAAGGACCACACGCCCACCGATGAGCTCGGCGCCGGCATGATCGGGGCGGTCGCGAAGCTGAAGGAGACCAACACCGGCGACGTGCTGGCCGACGTCGACAAGCCTGCCGCCGTGGAGCCGATCGCGCTGCCGGCGCCGGTGGTGGCGTTCGCGATCGAGGCCCGAAGCAAGGGCGACGAGGACAAGGTGCACGCCTCGCTGCGGCGCCTGCAGGAGGAGGATCCGTCGCTGGACGTGCACCGCGACGAGGAGACCGGCGAGATGATCGTCGGCGGGCTTTCCCAGATGCACGTGGAGACGGTGCTGGAGCGCATGCACCGTCGGTTCGGGGTCGAGGTCGATCTGAAGCCGCCGCGCGTGCCCTACCGCGAGACGATCCGCAAGCCGGCCCGCGCCCACGGACGCCACAAGAAGCAGACCGGCGGCCGCGGCCAGTTCGGCGACTGCCACATCGAGATCGAGCCGATGGAGGCGCACGAGGGCTACGAGTTCATCGACAAGATCGTGGGCGGCGTGATCCCGCAGGGATTCCGCCCGGCCGTCGACAAGGGCATCCAGGAGGCGATGCGCAAGGGCGAGCTGGTGGGCGCTCCCGTCGTGGGCGTCCGGGTGCGGCTCGTGGACGGCTCATACCACAACGTCGACTCGTCGGAGATGGCGTTCAAGATCGCGGGGTCGATGGCGTTCAAGCAGGCGGTGGCGTCAGCCGACCCGGTGCTGCTGGAGCCGATCATGCGGCTCGACATCGCCGTCCCGGAGGAGAACGTGGGCGACGTGATGGGCGACATGAGCAGCCGCCGCGGCCGCGTGCTGGGGATGGACCCCGGCCCGGGAACCACGGTCATCCACGTCGAGGTGCCGATGGCCGAGGTGCTCGGCTACGCGCCCGACCTGACCTCGATGACGGGTGGTCGCGGCGACTACACCATGCAGCTGCTGCGCTACGACGAGGTACCGGCGCACGCCGCCCAGGGCGTGATCGCCGCCGCTCAGCGCGACAGGGAGATGGTCAAGGCCTAACGCCGCGGCGCGGCCGGCTCAGGACAGGATCTGGATCCGCACCCGCTGCCACCCGGACAGGTGCACGATCTGGGCGGCATGGGCCGACAGGTCGAGCACGCCGCGGCCGAACGGGCCGCGGTCGTTGACGCGCACCTGCACCGACAGCCCGGTGGCCAGGTTGGTCACCCGCAGCTGCGTGTTGAACGGCAGCCACGGGCTGGCGCACGTGAGCGCGTTGGGGTTGAAGATCTCGCCGTCGGCGGTGCGGTGCCCGGCAAAGCCGGGGCCGTACCAGGTGCTGTCGCCGTAGAACACGTTGGACGGTGGCTGTGAGCCGCCGCCGGAGCCGCCGGAACCTCCCGAGCCGGTCGAGCTGCCGGTGCTGCCGCCGTCCCCGTGGGTGTCGGCGAGCTGCGTGCGGCGCTTGCGCTCGCCGGCCAGGAGCGTCTGGATGTTTGCGTTGACGCTCGCCAGCACGGCCCGAGCCCGGGTGATCGCCGTATCCAGCTGCGTGCGGGCGGTGGCCGCTTCCTGCGCCGCCGTGGCCGCCTGCTGCACCGCGGCCTGCTGTGCCTGCTCCTGATCCTGGATCGTCTTCTGGGTGGCGCTGATCTGGGTGATCAGGTCGCTGCCGGCCGAGTCCGCCCGGCGCAGCACGTCGACGCGCGACAGCAGATCCGAGAACGACCCTGCCGCCAGCACGTAGGCGACCGGATCGCCGCCGCCGTTCTTGTAGGTGGCCACCAGCTCCTGCGCCAGCATCGACTGGGCCGCCTCCAGGCTGCGACGGCTGGCCGCGAGCTCGGCCGCCGTGGTCGCCTCGGCCGCGCGCGCGGCCGCCAGCTGTGTCCGTGCCGTCGCCTCGTGCGCGGCCGCCACGTCGCGGCGCGTCTGCAGCTGATCGAGGCGGTGCATCACGGCGGCGGCCTGTGCCCGCTGGGAGCCGACCGTCGAGGCGCCCGCGGCCGGGGCGGCCGCGATGATCAGCGCCAGCACGACCAGCGGAGCGGCCAGTGTGCGAGGCAAGGGATGAATTCGCCGGCGATGTGTCA
>DASUHV010000023.1:0-5354 GCA_036273355.1 Gaiellales bacterium | reverse complement strand
GTGTGGCTGAACATCGCCGCAGGCGAGGAGAGCTGGACGGCGCTCCTGCGCGCGGTCGAGCGGGCGGCCGAGACGGTCGACGTGCCCCTGTGCGTGGGTGGCGGCGTGTCCGGGACGGACCAGGGCCGCGAGCTGCTGCTGGCCGGCGCCGACAAGATCAGCGTCAACACCGCGCCCCTCGACCGGCCCGCATTGATCGCCGAGCTGGCCGACCGCTTCGGCAGCCAGTGCGTGGTGGTGGCGATCGACGCCGCCCGCCGCAACGGCGGCTGGCAGGCCCACGCCAGCGGCGGCCGCCGCCCGACCGGCCGCGACGCGGTGGCCTGGGCACGGGAGGCGGCCGAGCTGGGCGCGGGCGAGCTGCTGGTGACGAGCATCGACAGCGACGGCACCCACCGGGGCTACGACCTCGAGCTGCTGCGGGCGATCTGCGGGTCGGTGCGCGTGCCGGTGATCGCCTCCGGCGGTGCCGGACAGCCGGCCGACATCACCGCGGCGCTCGAGACCGGCGCCTCGGCGGCGCTGGCGGCATCGATCTTCCACGACGGCACGTATCCGATCCGCGAGGTGAAACGGGAGGTGGCGGCGTGCGGCCTGCCGATCAGGATCTGACGCTCGAGCCGGGGCAGCTGATCCCCTGCGTCGTCCAGGACGCCGGCAGCGGCGACGTGCTGATGCTGGCGTGGGCCGACCAGGAGGCGCTGGACGCGACCCGCGAGACCGGCCTCGCGCACTTCCACTCGCGATCGCGCAACCGGCTCTGGAAGAAGGGCGAGTCGTCCGGAAACACGATGGCGGTTGTCTCGATCACACCGGACTGCGACGGAGACACGCTGCTCATGCGGGTGCACCCGGCCGGGCCGGCCTGCCACACCGGCGAGCAGACCTGTTTCGGGCCGCGGCGGTTCGACCCACGGCCGGCCGTGCTGTCGGAGCTCGCCGCCGTGATCGAGTCGCGCCGCGGCGAGACCGGGGACAGCTACGTGGCCGGCATGCTCGGGTCGGCGCGGGAGGCGCCCCAGCGCAAGGTCGGCGAGGAGGCCGTCGAGGTGCTGCTGGCGGAGGCCGGCAGCGCGGAGCTGGTGGCCGAGGTCGCCGACCTCTGGTTCCACTCGATGCTGCTGCTGGCGCGGGACGGGATCGACCCGCTGGCGCCGCTCGAGGTGCTGCGGCAGCGCCGGGGGTGAGCCTCTGCCAGTAAGGTTTCCGCGTGCTGATGCGGCTGACCGCCCTGCTTGCGATCGTGCTCGCGACCACCGCCTGTAGCGGCGGCTCCTCCGGTGCCACCTCCGCCGGCAGCGGGCCCTCGGCGCCCACGGCCACGGTGCTGCCCGCGTCCGGCACGGTCAAGCTGTCGGACGGCATCACCTACACGGTGGCCGCGCCCGGCACCACGCTTCGGCTGGACAACCTGGCGCTGCGCATCATGGGCCTGCGCTGGGAGAAGCACGTGCCCGTCACGGTGACGCCGCCGGGAACGCGCATCTTCGCCGTGTTCACCGTTGCCATCACCAACAACAGCAACCAGCCCGCGACCGTGGAGCCGACGCAGGTGTGGCTGCGCACGACGCTCAACCACACCTACCTGGCCGCCGCCGGCGCCAACACGCCGCGCCCGCTGATCGGCCGGCAGCTCCGGGAGGGCGAGCGCGCCGTCGGCACGCTGGCCTTCCCGCTGCCCGGCAAGCAGCCGGGCGGGCTGCTCGTCTACCGGTTCGGCGACACCCCGGCCGGCGCCCGTCACGTCGGGATCGCCCGCTACCGCTGATGTCGCTCGACGAGTACCGCCGCAAGCGACGGCCGGGGCGGACGCCCGAGCCGGCGGGTGGCCGGGCGCAGCCGGCCGAGGGCGGGCGGCCCGTGTTCGTCGTGCAGCGACACGACGCGCGGCGACTGCACTACGACCTGCGGCTGGAGATGAACGGCGTGCTGGCCAGCTGGGCGCTGCCCAAGGGCCTGCCGCTCGAGGTCGGCGAGCGCTACCTGGCCGTGCACACCGAGGACCACCCGATGCAGTACGCCACCTTCTCCGGCGTGATCCCCAAGGGCCAGTACGGCGCCGGAACGATGGAGATCTGGGACCACGGCAGCTACGAGCTGGTCGAGCGCAAGCGTGACGGCGGCCTCACCGTACGGCTGGCCGGGGAGCGGCTGCAGGGTCTGTGGACGCTGGTGCCGGCTCACATGGGCGGCGACGAGAAGAACTGGCTCGTGATCAAGAAGCGCGACTCGCCGGAGCAGGTGGCCCGGGCGGCGCCGGCCGGCTACGCCCCGATGCTGGCGACCCCGGCCGACCGGCTGCCCGGGCGCGGGCGCTGGCTGCACGAGGTGAAGTGGGACGGCTACCGGGTGGTGGCGCGGATCGAGGGCGGCGTCGCCTCGCTCACCAGCCGGCGCGGCGTCGACATGGGAGTGCGCTTCGCCGCCGTGGCGCGGGCGCTGCCCCACGCGCTGCGCACCTCCGACTGCGTGGTCGACGGCGAGCTGTGCATGCTGGACGCAGACGGCCGGCCCAGCTTTTCGCTGATGCAGCGGGGGGAGGGATCGCCCGCGTACTACTTGTTCGACCTGCTCGAGCTGGAGCGGCGGCCGCTGATCGACCAGCCCCTGGAACAGCGCCGCGAGCAGCTGGCCGAGCTGCTGGTGGAGGGCAACCCGCTGGTGCGGCTGTCGGCCGGATTCGAGGACGGGGCGGCGCTGCTGAAGGCCGTGGTCGCGCAGAACCTGGAGGGCGTGGTGGCCAAGCGGCTAGGCTCGCCGTATCGACCGGGACGACGGACAGCGGACTGGGTGAAGGTGAAGACGCGACAGGACGGTGAGTTTCTGGTCCTTGGCTGGACGGCCGGCCAGGGGTCACGAGAGGCGCTGGGGGCGCTGGTGCTGGGCGAAGGCGAGGGCAAGGACCTGGCCTGGGTCGGCAACGTCGGCAGCGGCCTGGACGAGCGCAGCATCGGCGAGCTGCTGCGCCGGATGGAGCCCTTGCGGGTGGCCAGGCCGCCGCTCGATCCGGTGCCGAAGATGCCCAAGACGCCGGCCCGGCTGGTGACGTGGATCGAGCCGCGGCTGGCCGTGAAGGTGCAGTTCACGGAGCGCACGCGCGACGGCCGGCTGCGCGCGCCGGTGTTTCTGGGGATGGCCGAGGAGCGCTCGCCGCGGCGGCGCTCACGGGTGACGCTCTCGAACCCGGACAAGGTGTTCTTCCCCGACGAGGGCATCACGAAGGGCGACCTGTTCGCCTACTACGAGGCCGTCTCGGAGGTGGTGGTGCCGCACCTGCACGACCGGCCGTTCACGATGCTGCGCTACCCCGACGGCATCAAGGGCAAGAGCTTCTTCCAGAAGGACGCTCCCAGCCACCTGCCAGCGTGGGTGCGCACCTACACCCACGACGGGATCCGCTACATCCTGGTCAACGACGCGGACACGCTGGCCTGGGTGGTGAACATGGGCTGCATCGACCTGCACCCGTGGCTGGCCCGCCGCGACCGGCCCGACCGGCCCGATCTGGTGATGTTCGACCTCGACCCGGCCGAGGGCGTGCCGTACTCGACCGTGGTCGAGGTGGCGCTGCTGGTGCGCCAGGCGCTGTCGGCACTGAAGCTGGAGGGCGTCCCCCGCACCAGCGGCGGCAAGGGCATGCACATCCTGGTGCCGATCGAGCGGCGCACCGACCAGTCCGCCGCGCGCGCGTTCGTTGCGGCGGTGGCGCGGGCGCTGGCGCGGACGCACCCGGACCTGATCACGACCAAGTGGAAGAAGTCGGAGCGGCACGGGGTGCTGGTCGATGCCAACCAGAACGGGCTGGGTCGGACGACGGCTGCCGCCTACTCGGTGCGGCCGCGCCCGGGGGCCACGGTGGCCACGCCGCTGGCCTGGGACGAGCTGACGCCCGACCTCGACCCCACGGCGTTCACGATGGAGGCCGTGATCGAGCGGATCAGCCGGCTCGGCGACCTCGCGTCGCCGTTGCTCGGCCGCCGCCAGCGCCTGCCTTAGCGGCCGGCTTGGCCGGGCTCTTCTTCTTGGCCGGCTTCTTGACCTCGTCCAGCGACGCCTGCAGGGCGGCCAGCAGGTCGGGCGCAGCCGGTGCCTCGCTCTCGACGGCGCGCTTGACGCCCTCGCCGCTGCGCTTGGCCTCGATCACGCCCATCAGCCGCTCGCGGTACTCGTCGTGGTACTTGTCGGGGTCGAACGTCCCCTGGTACTGGCCGATCAGCTGCATGGCCATCTCCAGCTGGCGCTTGTCGACCTTGGCGCGGTCAGGGGCGATGCCGTCGATGGGGCGCACCTCGTCGGCGAAGAACATCTTCTCGAGGGTGAGCACGCCCTCGCGGACGCGCAGGCAGCCGAGGTTCTCGCGCTCGTGGAAGACGTAGGTCGCGACCGCCACCAGGTCGGCCTGCTCCATCGCCTTCACCAGCAGCGCGTAGACCGGCTCGGCAGAGTCCTCGGTGGGGCCGAGGTAGTAGGTGCGCTCGAAGTAGATCGGATCGATCTCCGCGGCCGGCACGAAGTCGTGGATCGTGATCGTCTTGTACGTCTCCGGCGCGGCCGCCTCGAAGTCCTCGTCGTTCAGGAAGACGAACTCGTCCTCCTCGACCTGGTAGGCCTTGACGATCTCCTCGTTGGGGACGGGCTCGTCCTCGAGCTTGCAGATCTTCTGGTAGCCGATGCGGCCGCCGTCCTTCTCGTGGATCAGGTTGAACTTCAGGTTCTGCTCGCTGATCGCCGCGTACATGCGCACGGGCGCGTTCACCAGGCCGAAGCTGATGCTCCCGCTCCATACTGCTCGTGGTCTCGCCGAAGCCATCTCACCTACACGATAGGGGAAAACCGGATTCTGGCAACACGGCCAGATTCCTGCTCCGCCGGGGCGAGGATGTTAGAGAGGTGCCGGGCACCGTTCTACCACCCGTAACCGGCGCGTGACCGGTCCGTGACTCCGGCGGCCGTTTTCCCGTCACAGACGTGTAACGCGTGATGTGACGGTGCCCGGCACCTCTCTATCACCAGCCGAGGAGTCTGCGGTGAGGTTCACACCTCCCGCGCCAGCAAATCGTCGATCGTCTCGCGCCGCTGCACCAGCTGCGCGTGACCGTCGCGCACCATCACCGCCGCCGGGCGCGGCAGCTGGTTGTACGTCGACGCCATGCTGGCGTTGTAGGCGCCGGTTGCGGGCACGGCCAGCAGGTCGCCCGGGTGCAGCTCGGGCAGCTCGATCCGCTCGATCAGGACGTCGCCGGACTCGCAGTGCTTGCCCGCGATCGTGTACACCGTTCGCCCCTCCTCGTCCGGCCGGTCGCACACGACCGCCGTGTAGCGCGCGCCGTACAGGGCCGGCCGCGGGTTGTCGG
>DASUHV010000022.1:0-2361 GCA_036273355.1 Gaiellales bacterium | reverse complement strand
GCTTCGGCGGCGCGATCGGGCCGGCCGACCGTCTGCGACCCGAGGTCGGGCTGTACTGGGCGATCGCTCCCGAGCACCGCGGCAACGGCTACGCCACCGAGGCGGCGCGGGCCGTGATCGACCACGGCTTCGCCGAGCTGGGCCTGGCCCGGATCGTGGCCACCACCGAGCGCGACAACCTGTCGTCGATCGCGGTCATGCGGCGGCTGGGCATGCGTGTCGAGCAGAACCCGCGGCCCGAGCCGCACTGGTTCCAGGTCGTGGGCTGGCTGGACGCGCCGGTCACGGCCGCGTAACGCCGCTGTCACGCAACACCTGCGCCTGGCACCGGTGTTGCATTCGTGACAGGCGATGCAACGCCCCGCGAGCGCTCCTATAGAGCCAGATCCGGCGAAATGCGGTGACTGCTCCCGTTGCGTCTGCGCCACATGCTCGTGACGCGTGCCGCAGCACGGTTGCAACCGGTCGGCGCAACACCTGCGCCTGGCACCGGTGTTGCATTCGTGGCAGCTGTCTCGAGGGATATCCGGGCCGCCGCGCTCGCGCGTCGCGGCCACGATCACCTGATCGCAGCGAGCTACATGTTCGAGTACTCGGGGCCGCTGCCGCCCTCGGGCGGCGTCAGCCGGCCGCCCTTTGCGGTGATCGCACCGCACTGCACGCAGTTCGACGGCGCCAGCTTCAGCTGCACGGTCGGCCCGCCGTCGTCACGCCCGATCTCGTAGACCGCCGCCGGGCACATCGCCACCCACGCCTCGGCCACCTCGCGCGCCACGTTCTCCTGGATGCGGATGTGGTTCGGCTGGTCGTCCCTGCTACGGTTGCCTGACAGGAATACGCTCGAGAGCTTGTCGAACGTGAGCTTCCCGTCCGGCGCCGGGTACACCCGCTTGCCCGGATGCGGCTCGACCGCCGCCTCCGCGTCGCCGTGGAACTTCCAGTTGCCCGGCGGCAGCGCGCCGCGGCTGATGTCCATCAGCCCGCCGATCGGCCCGCCCACCGCAAACCCCTTGCCCAGCGCCTGGCGCATGTTCCTGACCTTCTTGAGGTCGCTCCAGATGTGGCTCGCCTGCACCCGCTGGTCGTACCCCGCCAGGGCGTCCGGCGCCGACAGATCCTGCCCCGCCTTCAGCTGCTCGTAGATCGCCTCCGCCGCCAGCATCCCCGACCGCATCGCGTAGTGAATCCCCTTCAGCTTGGGCACGTTCACGAACCCGGCGCTGTCTCCCGTCAGCACCGCTCCCGGCATCGACAGGCTCGACGGCAGCGCCAGGAACCCGCCCTCCGGGATCGTCTTCGCGCCCCACCCGATCCGCTCGCCGCCCTCCAGCAGCTGCCGCACCATCGGATGTGTCTTGAACAGCTGCAGCGAGTCGTGCACCGACAGCGTCGAGTCCCGGTAGTCCAGCCCCAGCACCAGCCCGATCGCCACCATGTCCGGCCCCATCGGGTAGATGAAGCTGCCGCCGATCTCGCGATCCTTTCGCGTCGTCCGAAACGGCCAGCCCAGCGTATGGATCACGTGGTCGAGCGGCTTCGCCACCCGCCACACCTCCTTCACGCCCAGGCTCCACGCCTGCGGGAACTCGCCCCTCAGCCCGAACTGCTCCATCGCCGCCCGCGCCAGGTGCCCCTGCGTCCCCTCTGACAACACCGTCGCCTGGGCGTGCACCTCGACGCCCGGCTCGTACGACCCGAGAGGCTCGCCCTCGCGCCCTAGCCCCTTGTCGCCTGTCTTGACACCGCGCACCGCCCCATCCGCCACCAGCAGCCGCTGTGCGTCCGTCTCCGGCAGCACCATCGCTCCCTGCTCCTCCGCCAGCTCCGCCATGTGCCGTCCCAGCTGCGACAGCGAGAACACCAGGTTGCCCTTGTTGTGGAACGGCGGCGGCGTCGGGATCCGCACCTCGAACGACTTGCTCATCAGGTAGACGGCTTCCTTCGTGACCGGCCCGAAGCAGCCCGGCAGCGCCGCCACGTCCTCGCCCGGCAGCAGGTCGCGCAGCGCCGACGGGTTCACCACCGCGCCGGACAGCAGGTGCGCTCCCACCACCCGTCCCTTGTCGAGCACCGCGATCGGCGTCTCGCCCAGCCGCTCCGCCGTCGCCGGGTCGTCGCCCAGCAGCTGTCCCAGCCGGATCGCGCCGGCCAGCCCCGCCGGCCCGGCCCCGACGAAGACCACGCCCACGTCGATGCGCTCGTCTTCCTCCGCCTCCGGAACCTGGACGAACTCGCCCACCTTGACCGGGGGTGGGTATGCGCTCGGGCGCCGTGCTGCCATGCCGGCGATGCTACCCGAGCCCGCTCGGCGGATGCGCGGCTACCGCCGCCGCGGCCGCGCCACAAGCTCGCCGCCGCAGT
>DASUHV010000021.1:0-2626 GCA_036273355.1 Gaiellales bacterium | reverse complement strand
CGGTCGCGCCAATATTCCCGATATTGACGCGCCCTGCCATTCGCGATCTGCGTGAATCGCAGATCGCTCACGATCGGTGCAAGTCTTTCCGACTTGCACCTGCGCGAGACTCGGTTCTCGCCCGGTCGTGATCTGCGTGATCGCAGATCACTCCCGACCGGCGCAAGGCGATGCCTTGCGCCTTGGACACCACGGAGATATCGATCAATCTTCTAGGGGGCGTCGCTGACGGTTGCCGCCAGTTCCAGCATGTCCCGCGACCCCGGCATCGGCGGTCCCAGCTCACGGTAGAGGCCGGGGGCACGCGACAGCTCGATCAGCCCCGCCCAGGCCAGGTCTTCGTCACGTTCGTCGCGCAGCGCCTCGAGCACCGCGAGCGAGCGCTCCAGGGTGCGCCGGCAGAACGTCAGCCAGACCATGCCACGCTCGCGCTGCTCCGGCTCGGCGGGCACCTCGCCGCCGTCCGCCTGGCGCAGGTGTGCGGTGCAGGAATCGGCGAGCATCTGCACGGCCTCGTCGGCATCTGCGATCTCCAGATCGGGCGTTGGCTGGGGAGCGTCCGCAACCTCCAGCAGCTCGTCTGCCACGACGAACAGCGCGGCCGAGATGCCGTCCACCTGCTCCAGGAAGCCGGCATGCAGACCGCGTTCGGCGGGGGTGGGTGCGATCGCAGGACGTAGCCCGTCGCGGTCGAGCCTGATGTAGCCGCCGGCGTCGACCCCGATGTGCGAGAGCAGGTCGGCGAACACCAGCGCCTGCACCGCGTCCTGCAGCCCGTGAACGACCTCGATCGAAACCGCATCACGCTCGTGCGCGAGGGCGGCGGCAGTCATGCGGTCGTTGACGAATCCGGCCAGCTTCTGCAGCGTTTGCTGCCGGGGCGACGCCGGCGATCCGGTCAGGCGCCCGGTCGCCCCATGTGCGCGGGCGCACAGCGACAGCAGGTCGTCGGCGGTCAGTTGCTCGGAGGACATGCCGCCAGGGTACACCTGCGGCGGGTGCTCTGACCGCCCGGCTACCCTCTGCCCGTGCGCCGAACTCCGGACTCCGCGGATGCCATGCTGGTGCTCGCGAACGTCCTCTGGTCGCTGAACTACGCGACCACCAAGTACGCCTTCGGCGAGTGGCTGCCGCTGGCATTCTCGGCCACGCGCTTTCTCTGCGCGGGCATCATCTTCGCCCTGTTCGTGCTGTGGCGCGAGGGCAGCCTGCGCATCCGGCGCTCCGACGTGAAGCTGGTGGTGGCCACCGCGGCAGTGGGCATCCTGCTCAACCAGCTCACGTTCAACTACGCGGTCGACAAGACGACCGCGGGCAACACCGCCCTGATCCTGGCGTCGGCTCCCGCGTTCGCGGCGCTGTTCGCCTCGCTCGCCGGGCACGAGCACGTGCAGCGGAAGCACTGGCTGGCGCTGGCCGTGTCGGTGGCCGGCGTGGTGCTGGTGATCCAGGGCGGCTCCGGCGTTGCCGGTGTGAGCCTGGTCGGCGACCTGCTGGCCGTGGGTGCCGCCATCACCTGGGCCGCCTACTCCGTGATGCTGCGTCCGCTGTTCGGCCGCTACTCGGCAGCTCGCATCAGCGCGCTGATGGTGTCGATCGGCGGCGTCATGATCCTGCCCTTCGGCCTGCCCCAGATGCACGAGCAGGACTGGGCTGGCCTCAGCGGCCTGCACTGGGCCGCCTGGGGCTACTCGACGATCTTCCCGGTGCTGGTCACCAACCTGCTCTACTTCCGCGCGCTGCGCACCATCGGCGCCTCCCGGGCCACGCTCTACATGTACCTGCAGCCGTTCCTGGGCGCGCTGTTCGCGGCCTGGCTGCTGGGTGAGCAGGTCACGGGCCTGCAGATCCTGGGCGGCGCCGTGATCGTGGGTGGGGTCTCGATGGGCCGGCTGATGCCGGGCGCGACGGTGCGCGAGTGACGGGCCGGCGCGCGACGCTGCCCCTGTACCTGGGCGGCTTCCTGGGGCCGTTCGGCGGCGCCGTGCTGGCGGTGCTGATCCCCGAGCTGCGCGACGCCTTCCACGCGACCACCGATCAGGTGGCGCTGGCGGTGCCGGCCTACCTGGTGCCGTTCGCGCTGCTGCAGGTCGTGTCGGGCACGATCGGCGAGCGGATCGGCCGGCGCCGCGCCGTGCGCGCGGCCTACCTCGTGTACGCGGTGGCGCTGCTGCTGGCCGCCGTGGCGCCCTCGATCGGCGTATTCCTGGTGTCGCGTGGGCTGCAGGGAACGGCCAACGCGTTCACGACGCCGCTGCTCCTGGCGGGGCTGGCCGACGCGGTGCCGGCCGGCGAGCGCGGCCGCGCGGTCGGCATGTTCGCGGGCGTGCAGGCCGGCGGGCTGTCGCTCGCGCCTTTGTTGGGCGGCCTGGCCGCGGAGGGCAGCTGGCGGCTGGCATTCATCCTGCCGGCGCTGGTCTCGCTGGGGTTGATGCTGATGCCGCCGCCCGATCCGATCCGGGCCGTGGGCGAGCAGCTGCCGACGCTGCGCTCGGTGGCGACGCCGCGGATGGGGCTGCTCTGCGCCGCCGGGTTCGCGGGCTACCTGGGCATGGCCGGCCTGGCCTTCCTGATCTCGCTGCGCGCCGACGACGCGTTCGCGCTGGGCGCCACCGGCCGCGGCGCG
>DASUHV010000020.1:0-5675 GCA_036273355.1 Gaiellales bacterium | reverse complement strand
ATGCGGCCGTAGGGCACCACCGACAGCCTCGAGAACAGCACGCCGCGCCGCACCAGCAGGTCGTCCTCGCGCTCGGCGTATCCCCACGACGCGAAGCGGCGCCCCACGACCCGCTCTGCGGCCAGCCCTGCGATCACCGCCACCACGGCGGCGCCGGCACCGAGCAGGGCCGAGACGTAGATCCAGCCGAGGACGACGGCGGCGATCGCAGCGACCGCCGTCAGCCCCGCCACCTCGAGCCGGCGCAGCACGAGCAGTCGCTCCGACGGCGTCCGCCAGTGCAAGTCCGTGCGCACGCTCAGCTCCGGCCCAAGGGCCGCTACGCCTCGACGGCCTGCGACTTGCGTCCGGCGAAGACCAGCACCAGCACGGCGGCCACGATCACCGCGGTCAGGAACTGGCCGAACCAGCCGACGTCGAGCACGTCGTTCGCGATGATGCCGCCGAGCAGCGCTCCGACGATGCCGATCAGGATGGTGCTCAGCACACTCAGGCTGCGGTTGCCGGACACGACCGCCCGGCCCAGGCTGCCGATCACCAGTCCGACGATGGCGTACCAGATCAGCGACCAGGCCACCGACAGCGCGAACCCGAGCAGGCCGAACCCGAACGCCATCATCAGCACGACCAGCACCAGCAGGATCAGAACCACGGACACGCCTGCAGTGTAGATCAGCGCTGCACGATTCGCGCCTCGCCTTGCGAGCAGCAATCTACTCGCTTTTCGAGTAGAAACCTTCTCGGATCGCGAGTAGAATGGCGACGCATGAACCCGTTCCCCTACCAGCGTCCGATCCTCCCCGAGCAGGTGATCGACCGCGACGCCGGGGTGCAGCAGCTGCTGTCCTGGTGCGACTCGGCCATGCTCGTGCGGCTGGACGCGCCCCGCCGCTACGGCAAGACCAGCCTGGTTCGCAAGGTGTTCCACGAGGCCGGCAAACACGGCACCGTCGGCGTGCTCTGCGACCTGAAGGGCGTGCTCACGCTGTCCGACGTGATCACCAGGCTGGGCCGCTCCTACGCGCAGCTGCGCGGCCCGCTCGAGAAGATGCTGCGCCCGGTGCTGACGTCGATCGAGCTCGAATTCAACGTCAGCTTCATGGGCGCCGGCGCGGGCGCGAAGCTGGGCGCCAGGCCGGGCAACGAGGAGGCCGCGCTGTTCGCGCTGCTCGACCTGCCGCAGCGATTCGCCGGGAAGGGATGGCAGGCGGTGATCGTCTGCTTCGACGAGTTCCAGGACGTGCTGGCCGTGCCCGCGGCGGACGACAAGCTGCGGTCGGCGATCCAGCACCACGCGGACGGCTGCGCCTACATCTTCGCCGGCTCCGAGCCGCGGCTGATGAACGCGCTCTTCTCCGACAAGCGGCGCGCGTTCTGGAACCAGGCCGAGCCGCTCGAGCTGGGGCCGCTGGCGCCCGGCGACGTGGCCGAGTACGTGACCGCGCAGTTCGCGGCGGACGGCAGGGACGTCGGCCCGGTGCTGCGGCTCGTGCTGTCGACGGCACAGGGCCACCCGCAGCGCACGATGTTCCTCTGCTCCAAGCTGTGGGACCGGTCGCAGCCGGGCGAGCCGGTGACGATCGAGGCCTGGCAGGCGGCGCTCGATGCCGCGAAGCTCCAGGAGGAGCACGCGCTCGACGCCGAGTGGCGGAACCTGAGCGGCTCGGCCCAGCGGGTGCTGCGCGCGGTCACGCTGAACGGCGGCCGGCCCTTCCAGAAGCAGGCGGCCGAGGCCGTCGGCGTGCCGATCGGGAGCGTCGACCGGGTCAGCGACGCGCTGGTCGGCGCCTACATCCTGCGGCAGACCGGCAAGGGCGAGTTCGCGTTCGTCGACCCGATGCTCGAGCTGTACGTCCGCGACCTGGCCGGGTCGTCGCTTCCCGAACCCGAGAACGACGACGGCTGACCGTTCCTACCGACCGTCGTGGCGCCGCCCGGCGACCGCTTCCACCGTCTGGCGCGACAGTCCCGTGACGCGGCAGACCTCGTCGTCGGGCCACCCCGCGCGGCGGGCCTCGTCGATGGCGATCTCAAAGGCGCGGCGGGTGGTGACGAAGTTCAGCGAGGTGGCGATCAGCTGGGTGGCGAGGTGCTCCGGCACGAGCCGGATACTGGCACACCGAACATATGTTCGTCAAGTGCACTTCTGCCAGACCGAGACGTGCTTGCGGCTCTCGCTCGTGAACGGCTCGCGGTTCCAGCCGCTCCAGCGCTCGCGCAGCGTCATCCCGCCCAGCCTCGCCATCAGGTCGAGCTCGGATGGCCAGACGTAGCGAAACGGCACCGACAGGCCGCGGAACCGGTCGCCCTCCATCCAGTAGTGGTGCGAGACCAACCCCTGGCTGGCGACGTCGTACTCGTCGAACCCGAGCCTCGTGGGAGTGACCGTGAACGGGCGCACCGTCTCGCCCGGAGGCAGCCGCTGGAGCTGAGGGACGCCGACCTCGACCACGAAGCATCCGCCCGGCTGCAGGTGCGCGGCGGCGTTCTGGAAGCAGGCCACCTGATCGTCCTGGGTGGTCAGGTTGTTGATCGTGTTGTAAACCAGGTAGGCGAGCGTGAACTCGCCCGGCACCGTGGTGGTGGCGAAGTCGCCGAGCGTGATCTGGATCTGGTCGGCGCCCGGCTTCGCCCTCAGCTGCTCCACCATCTCGCTCGAGAGGTCGATGCCGCACACGGTGACGCCGCGCCGGGAGAGCGGCAGCGCGACCCGGCCGGTGCCGATGCCGAGCTCCAGCGCAGCGCCCTCTCCGGCCAGATCGGCCAGGAAGTCGACCGTCGGCTCGATCACGGCCGGGTCGAACATCTCGGAGCTGCTGTCGTCGTAGCGCTCGGCCACTCCCTCGCCGAAGTAGTTCTTGCGCTCCTGGTTGCCCATGCCCGGCACAGTACCCCGGCCCGCCCCGTCCCGGTTGGTTGTCACCATCCGCACGATCGGATAGGGTCGCCCGGCGCGTTACCGTTTCTGCTCCCGCCGAAGGAAGCGTTTGAGCTGGGCTCACAGGCATGTGCGTGCGCTTGTCGCGTTCGCCGTGTGCGTGCCGCTGCTGGCCACAACGGCGATCGCCGCGACCGCCCCACCTGCCCCCACCGGGCTGACCGCGGTCTCCCCCACCCGCGTGGCCCCCGCGCTGAGCTGGAACGCGGTGGTCGCCGCCAGCGGCGGATACCGCGTCTACCGAGGCGGCACGCAGGTCGGGTCGACCAAGTTGACCAACTACGCGGACACCGGCCTCAAGACCAGCGGTACCTACAGCTACACCGTCAAGGCGGTGGGCGCCGGCAACAAGCTGTCCGCCGCATCGGCGGCCGTCAACGTGAACTACGACATCCTCGCGCCGACGGCCGTCGGTTCGATCACGGCGACAACGCCGACCGCGACGGCGCCGTCGCTGACCTGGGCCGCAGTGACGGACACCGGCGGTTCCGGCCTGCGGCGGTACGAGGTGTTCCGCGACGGCCAGTCGCGCGGCTTCACGGCGACCGCGTCGTTCCTTGACAGCGGCGCGCCCGACGGGAGCCACTCCTACACGGTGGTCGCCGAGGATGCTGCCGGCAACCGGTCGGCGCCGTCGGCCGCGAAGATCGTTGTCGTGGATAGCGTGCCGCCGACCACCCCGGACGCCCCGCAGGCGGCGAGCGCCGACACCCCCACCGCACCGGCGCTCAGCTGGTCGCCATCGACCGACGCCGGAACCGGCGTCGCCGGCTACCGGGTGCTGCGCGACGGCGCTGTGGTCGCGACCACGACGGCGACCACGTTCACGGACGGCGCGGCGGCCGTCGGCTCGCACGGCTACGCCATCGTCGCCTTCGACCGGGTCGGCAACGCCGCGACCTCGGCGACCACGAGTGTCGTCTACGACCCCACGCCACCGGCGACTCCGAGCGGCGTCGCGATCGCGAGCACCCCGAACGGGCCGCAGCTCTCGTGGAACGCCGTCAGCGACGACACGCCGGGGTCGATCAGCTATCGCGTCAGTCGCGATGGCCAGGCGCTGGCCACGACGACGGATACCAGCTACACCGACGGGACGGTGGGCGACGGCAGCCACTCCTACACCGTGGCCGCGGTCGACCGCTTCGGTCGCCGATCGCCCGAATCGAACGCCGTGAACTGGGTGGTCGACACCGCCGCGCCGACGACGCCCCTGGGCGTGTTCGCGTTCGCCGCCTCGGGCACGAACACGGTCTCCTGGGCCGCGTCCAGCGACGCCGGCAGCGGCGTCTCCGGGTACCAGGTGCTGCGCGACGGGAATCAGGTGGCGACGGTGACCGGCACCACGTACAGCGAACAGGCCGATCCCGGGTCCGTCTACCGGGTGGCTGCTGTCGACGTCGCCGGCAACGTGTCGAATCCGTCGCTGCCGGCGAGGGCCGGCGCTCCGTTCCCGACCGGCGTCTCGTCCCGCCAGGTGGTGGATCAGAGCGCGCCCGAGAAGACGGCGCATCCCGAGCTTGCGATCGTGTCGGTGATGTTGCGCTGGCAAAAGATCCAGCCGGATGCCACCACCTTCGACTGGAGCGGTCTGGACGCATCGCTGGCGGACGCGCGAGACCGGGACTACAAGCTGATCGTTCGCATCATGTGCGGCGCTGACGCCCCGGACTGGCTGGCCACCGACCCCGACCATCCGGTGCAGATGCTCGACCTGTTGTCGAACGACCCGTCGAACTCGCGCTGGCCTGGCGAGATGCAGGTGCCGGTGCCCTGGGATTCCGACCTCGCCTGGCACTACGCAAACCTGATGCGTGCGCTCAACGATCACCTCCAGCAGCCGGACGGAGCGGGCGGCACCTGGGCCGACCATGTGGAGTTCGTGCCGGTGGCGATGCCCTCGATCCTCTCCAGCGAGATGACGACCGGGTACGGCAGCGGCACATACACCGGCGTCTACAAGGGCGTGTCGGGCAGCTACGACCGGGCCACGGTCAACCGCGCCGAGTGGGACGCGCATGCGACCAGCGGCACCACGTCGGCCGACAAGCAGCTGTCGAACCGCAGCGATCTGGAAGCCGCCTGGCACACGGCGATCGACGTGCAGGAGGCGAACCTGACCGCCGTCCCATCGGCCATCGCCTACGGCGTCGTGCTGGGCGACCAGTACGCGGCCGCCCAGCGGATCGCGGCCACCGAGGTACCGCAGTGGGGCGACCGGCTCTGGTCGATGGTGACGAACCTGCAGCCGAAGGTGCGTGCCGACGGCTCGCTCGGCCCATTCAGCGAGTGGAGCCCACCGGCGGCGCAGACGATCACCATCGCGTTGCAGCACGGCGGCGTAGTCGGCCTTCAGACTGCGGGCAACGGCATCATCAACACCGCCGCGAAGATGCGTGAGGTGATCGCCGACGGCATCACCAACTACAACACCCGCTTCCTGGAGACGACGCCGGAGGCGACCGACGCCTTCCCCGACCTGCTGCTGACCGGGCCGAACAACGCCCAGCAGCAGCTGCAGGCGCGGTTCGGCGGCTGACGCTGTCGATTGAGAAAAGGGGGAGCGCCGATGGATTGGCGCTCCCCCTCTCTTTCGGTCGTTCGTGGCCGTGTGCCGCTCGTTACTTGTTGCTGTTCACTCCGCGAGCGGATGATCCAGCGTCAATGAAGCGAAGGAACGCGGGATGCGTCCCGGTGCAGTCGCCTCCAACGGTCGGCTTGTAGCCGAAGCCGCTGA
>DASUHV010000019.1:0-9311 GCA_036273355.1 Gaiellales bacterium | reverse complement strand
GCACCGAGGCCGACCTGGACGACCGTCCGCGGCCCGCGCCGCGCTGCCACCTTCGGCCCGGCGAGCGCGGCGGCCAGCATCGAGACCGACATCGGGAAGAGGCGCTTTCCCGTCTCGAACGCGTCGAACCCGAGCACCACCTGGAGGTACACGGGCAGGACGAAGAACGTGCCCATCACGATCAGCTGCTGCGCGGCGAGGGAGGCGAGCCCGGCGCGAAGCGTCTCGATCTTCAGCAGCGCGCGGTTGAGGAGCGTGCTCCTGCCGAGCCGCTCGCGGCGCTCCTCCCACGCGAAGAAGCAGCCGAGCACGACCAGGCCGCCCATGATCAGGAACGGCACGACCGAGAACCCGAGCGGCGTGATCGTGTGCCCGCCGATCGTCGGCGCGTCGACCGGCCTGATCCAGCCCCAGGTGCTGCTCTTCAGGATCCCGAACACGATCAGGCCGAACGCGACCGCCGAGAGCGCCGCGCCGGCGTAGTCCAGCGTCGGTGGGTGCTCGGGCTTGGGCGCGCGCTTCATCATCCGGTGGACCGCGAGCACCACGATCACGACCACGACCTCCCCGACGAAGACGTACCGCCAGCTCCAGGTGGTCGTCACGTAACCGCCGATCAGCGGTCCTGCCGCAATCGCCGCGCCGGCGGCACCGCCGATCATGGAGTAGGCGAAGGCGCGCTCCTTGCCCTCGTAGTTCGCGGCGGTCAGTGCCGCGATGGCCGGGATCACCAGCACCGCGCCCAGTCCCTCGATCCCCGACCAGCCGATCAGCAGGACGGTGAGGTTCGGGCTGAGCGCCGTGATCAGCGAGCCGAGCCCGTAGACGCCCAGCCCCAGACCGAACGCCCGGTCGCGGCCCAGGATGTCACCAAGCTTCGCGCCGACCAGCATGAACGCCGCCATCACGAGCGTGTACATCGTGATCGCGCTCTGCACCCCGGAGACCGTCGTGTTCAGATCCTCGACGATCTGCGAGATCGAGACGTTCATCACGCTCGAGTCGAGCACCATGATGAACTGGGCCGATGCCAGGATGATCAGTGGCAGCCACTTGCGCACCGGGCCGACTCTACGCGAATCCAGCGACACCATGACCACCCTTCCGGACCGGGGCGGACGGCCGGGACGGTCGACGCCAGGGACGTCGACTCGGCGGCCCTACGTCGTAGATCCGGCGTGATCGAGCGGCCCGATGAGGTACGCGCCCGTCAAACCGAGCGCCGAGCCGCGGCCCACGTCGCACCCGTCGACCACGACCAGGGCCTCCACCTCTCGGCCGTCGGCGTTCGCGTCGATCCAACGCAGTACCTCGTGGACATCCACCGCATCGGTCAGCTCGAACTCGTCTGACCCTGTCCGTCCGGCGCTCCAGAAGTACACGCGGTAGACCGCCTTCGCCTCGCTCTCGATGTCGCGGGGATCGATTCCTCGAACGTTCATGGTAGGCGCCTTCGAACGCCTAGTCCCAGGCCACCGACACGGCACCGGCAGCCTGGAGCGCCTCCGCACGGTGGAGGTAATCGTGCATCCGCACGATCTTCCCATCGACGAGCGTGTACACGATGGTCGCCTGTCCACGGGCCTCATCCTCATCGCCATCGGCGGGCGGGCCGATTCCGACTCCGCGCACGGACATGACCACGTGATCGCCTGCGGCGACCAGCTCGATCGCCTCGACCGGCGGGACGCGGCCAACCCGCTGTCCCACCATGTCGATCACCTCTTCGCGGTTGTGGCAGATCCACTCGGGCTTGATCCCTTGGTGGACTACGTCCGGCGCTAGCCGACTGGCCATCGTCTCGAGATCGCCCCGTCGCATCGCGTCAAGCCAATCCGCGAAGATGATCTCGATGTTGCTCTTGGGAGGCGCCACTCTTCGAGCTTAGTCGCTTGGAGATCCCCCGTCGGTAGCGGTGTGCACCGTTCACCGCCTCCGCAGATTTTGCGAGGATGCGCTGATGCACCGCGTGGTTCGTCTCGTGACCCGCGCTGACGTCCGTGGGGAGAGTGACGTCGTGGGCGCTTCCGTGCCGGTGCCCGTTGACGCGCACGGATGGACGGCAGCTCCACGCGGAGCCGGCGGGGACGTTGACCCTCGTCGCATCTCGGTGTCGGCGCGACACGAAGCGGTGTTGGAGGATGGGAGCCGGCTGCTGCTCCTTGACGATCGCGGCTGGACCGAGGAGCTGCGCGGGGCCGGCGCGGACGGGATCGACGACCTCTGGGCGCTGACGTCGGAACGCGACATCGTCGAGACCGCGCGCACGGTGGTGGGGCCGGACGAGCCGTTTGGTGGACGCACCCAGGACGACATGGAGACCGACCACTGGAACGCGCTCGCAGAGATCCTCCGCACGCAGGGCCTCGTCGTGGACGCCGGCGAGCTGAGGCAGCTCCCCCACGACGTCGAGCTCAGCGACCGGCTGCGTACGCGCCTCGGCCAGAGCCCAGGCGGCACGGCCTGAACGACGCTGCCAGAGTCCGCCACCTGTGCGAGAATCCGAGGGCGATTGCTGGCTTTGGAGGTTCGGTGAAGTGAGAGACGCGCTCTACGTCGTCGGCGGACTGGCGATCGTCGTGTTCTTCATCGTCCGCCAGCTCCGCAGCGATCGGTTCGAGCAGCGCTCGTTGGTCTTCCCGATCGGGCTCGGCATCTACGGAGCCGTGATACTGAACAGCACGTCGAAGCACCATCCGGTCACCGCGGCATCGGCCGCACTGCTCTGCCTCAGTGCCGCGGCGTCTGTCGGGTTCGGCGTCATCCGTGGGCGCACGATCGAGCTGTTCGAACGAGACGGGGAGCTGTGGGAACGCGCGACGTGGGCCACGATCGCGGGGTGGATCGGCCTGCTGGTGACGCGCATCCTCATCATCGCCGCCGCGACGGTCGTCGGTGCGACCCTCGCCGCCTCCCCCTCCTCGATCCCGCTGATGCTCGCGATAACGCTTGCCGCCCAGATGATCGTGGTTGGCCAGCGCGCCAGGGAAACCGGTCTGGCGATCCCCGCTCGTTCGAGACGCCGGCGCGCGCGCCGACGCTAGGACAGCGCGCGTTCCAGGGCGGCCCGATCGGCGGGCGCGCCGTGCGTCGGCAGCACCAGTTCGACCGGCAGGTCGAGCAGCGGCCGCAGCGTCTCCATGATCTGCTCCGGCGGCGCGCCCTTGTTCGCCCAGTCGGCGGGGAACTCGAGCCCGTTGCCGCGGTCGATCAGCGTGTCACCGGCGACCAGCGCGCTCTGCCCCTCGATCCACAGCACGAGGTCGTTGGGCTCCATCCCCGGGCGGGCCTCGACGCCGATCGGCAACCGCTCGCCGGCCCGGAACACCTGGCCCGGCAGCGGGTCAGGATCGCCGTCATCGGGCGGCGGCATGTGCAGCGTCGCCCCGAACCGCTCGATCAGGTTGCGGGTGTCGCGCTGGTGCCACGGGCAGGTCAGCACGATCACCACCTCGCGGCCCGCCGCTAGTTCTTCGACCGGCTCCGGCGGCGCCGTCGGGTCGATCAGCAGCAGCCGCGTGCCGTCGTCGATCGCGTAGGACGAGACCTCCGGCCCCCAGTCCTCCGTGGCCGCGTCCTCGGGCGCCCACTCGGGATGCTCGGCCTCCCACCACCACAGACCCGGCTTCAGTTCCTGCACTCGCGCATGCTACGCCGGTCGGAGCCTGCGCGCCCGCATGCCCAGGAGGATCGGCAGTGCCTCGTACTCCGGCTGCTGCGCCGCGAGCAGCGGCGAGGCCACGGGCTCCGCGACCTCCTCGATCGCGAACCCGGTCGCGATCAGGGCGTTCGCGTAGGTGCTGATCGTGCGGTGATGGTTCCCGACGCGCCGGACGCCCTGCGGATTCGGCGAGCGCCAGAACTGCTCGTCGAGGTACTCGGTGATCAGCCGGCTGGGCCGTCCGTCCGCGTTCGGCACCGTCACGGCGTGCGGCGCCAGGAACGCCGGGTGGCCGATCACGAATGCGAACCAGCCTCCGTCGCGCAGCACGCGGAGAACCGCAGCGAGCGTCGCGTCCAGGTCGGGGATATCCATCAGCCCGAGCTGACAGGTGACTCCATCGAACGACGCGTCCTCGAATGCACCCAGCCGCTGGGCGTCATCCTCCACGTAGCGCACGCCGAGCGGCTCGCGCGACTCGTACTCACGAGCGATGCGGAGCATCGGCGCGGCCGAATCGACGCCGGTGACGGAGCCCGCACCAGCACTGGCGAGCGCGCGGGTCGCCAGGCCCTGGCCACAGGCCAGGTCGAGCAGTTCGAGGCCCGTCACGTCGCCCGCGAGCTGCAGTGTGCAGGCCAGCGCGGTCTCGTGCGGCCCGCTACCCGACGTCAGCAGTTCGTCGTACCAGCCCGCGACGCTCGACCACGTCGGGAGGTCGCTCATGCCCTCAGCGCTCCCGGCAGCCCTGCACGCCTGGTCGGCTAGGCCGATTCCTGGTCGAGCTCAGCCGTGACATCGACGGCGTGGCCGCCCTCGGCCACCAGCGTCGGGTCGATGTGCTTCTCGATCGTCTCGCGCGTGATCACGCACTTGTTGACGTCCTTGCGCGACGGCAGGTCGAACATCACGTTCAGGAGCGCCGCCTCGATGATCGAGCGCAGGCCGCGGGCGCCGGTGGCCCGCTCCAGCGCGCTGCTGGCGATCGCGCCCAGCGCGTCGTCGGTGAAGACCAGGTCGATGCCGTCGTAGGAGAAGAACTTCTGGTACTGCTTGACCAGCGCGTTCTTGGGCTCCAGCAGGATCTGGACGAGGTCGTCCCGCTTCAGCTGGTGCACGGCCGAGACCACCGGCAGCCGGCCGATGAACTCCGGGATCAGCCCGTAGGCGATCAGATCCTCGGGCATCACGTCCTGGAACAGCTCCTGGGTGTCGCGGTTCTTCTTGGAGCGCAGGTCGGCGCCGAAGCCGATCGAGTTCTTGCCGATCCGCCGCTCGATGATGCGGTCGAGGTCGGCGAACGCGCCGCCGCAGATGAACAGGATGTTCGTGGTGTCGATCGAGAGGAACTCCTGGTGGGGGTGCTTGCGCCCGCCCTGCGGCGGCACGCTCGCGACCGTGCCCTCCAGGATCTTGAGCAGCGCCTGCTGCACGCCCTCGCCCGACACGTCGCGCGTGATCGACGGGTTGTCGGCCTTGCGCGCGATCTTGTCGACCTCGTCGATGTAGATGATCCCGGTCTCGGCCTTCTTGACGTCGAAGTCGGCGGCCTGGATCAGCTTCAGCAGGATGTTCTCGACGTCCTCGCCGACGTAGCCGGCCTCGGTCAGCGCGGTCGCGTCGGCGATCGCGAACGGCACGTTCAGGATCCGCGCCAGCGTCTGAGCCAGCAGCGTCTTGCCGCAGCCGGTCGGGCCCAGCAGCAGGATGTTCGACTTGGCCAGCTCCACCTCGGCGTCGCCCTGGCTGGCCATCTGCACGCGCTTGTAGTGGTTGTAGACCGCCACCGACAGCGTGCGCTTGGCCTCTTCCTGGCCGACCACGTAGTCGTCCAGCACGTCGCAGATCTCGCGCGGCCGGGGCAGGTTGTCGAGGTCGAGCTGGACCGGTGTGGTCAGCTCCTCGTCGATGATCTCGTTGCAGAGATCGATGCACTCGTCGCAGATGTAGACGCCGGGGCCTGCGATCAGCTTCTTGACCTGGCGCTGGCTCTTGCCGCAGAAGCTGCAGAGCAGCTGCTCGTTGGTGTCGGTAGGGCGTGCCATCAGTGCTTGTCGATCACCCGGTCGATGATCCCATACTCGACCGCTTCGGGGGCGCTCATGAAATAGTCACGCTCGGTGTCGCGGGTGACCTTCTCCAGCGACTGCTCGGTGTGGTTGGCGATGATCTGATCCAGCCGCTTGCGGATGTCGATGATCTCGCGCGCGTGGATCTCGATGTCGGTGGCCTGGCCCTGGAACCCGGACGAGACCTGGTGGATCAGGATCTTGGCGTTGGGCAGCGCCATCCGCTTGCCCTTGGCGCCGCCGGCCAGGAGCAGCGCGCCCATGCTCATCGCGATGCCGACGCAGATGGTGGACACGTCCGGCTTGATGAACTGCATCGTGTCGTAGACGGCGAGGCCCGAGTAGACGCTGCCGCCGGGCGAGTTGATGTAGAGCGAGATGTCCTTGTCGGGATCCTCGGATTCCAGGTGCAGCAGCTGCGCAACGATCAGGTTTGCGATCTGATCGTCAATGGGCGTGCCCAGGAAGACGATCCGCTCGTTCAAGAGCCGCGAGTAGATGTCAAACGAGCGCTCGCCGCGCGAGGTCTGCTCGATCACCATGGGAATCAGTGGGCTCACTCGGGTTCTCCTATTCGCCGGGCGGCTCGGCTGAGCCGGGGGTCCAGATCTTTGGGGGTTTTGCGGCCGCGCCCTCGGATTCCTGCTCCGGGGTCCACAGCTTCTCTCGCGCCTCGGCCTGCTCGGGCGAGATCTCCTTGGCGTTTTCCACCACGATGTCGAGTGCCTTCTGCAGCCGCAGGTCGATCCGCAGCGAGGTCAGCGTGACCGGGTCTGCCATCAGCCGCTCCACCATCTCGTCGGGGTTCTCCCCGCCCTGCGTGGACTGCTCGCGGATGAAGGCCTCGATCATCTCATCGGTGATCTCGATGTTTTCTGCGTCGGCAACGGCCTCCAGGGCCAAGTCCTTGGCGACGGCGTCCTCGGCCTGCGGCCGCATCGAGGCGACGATCTCCTCGGCGCTCTGGCCGGTCAGCCGCAGGTAGTCCGACATCTCCATCCCCCGCGCCGCCAGCGACTCGAGCATGCTGCGCGTCATCTCCGACATGCGGCTGCGCACGAGCGCCTCGGGCAGCTCGCTGGTCAGCTGCTTGGCGAGGTCGTCCAGCACGGTCGTGCGGAAGATGCGGTTCGACTCCTCGGTCAGGGCCTCCTCGAAGCGCGACGTGATGTCGGCCTCGAGCTCCTTCAAGGTGTCGAACTCGCTGACCGTCTTGGCGAACTCGTCGTCCAGGTCGGGCAGCAGCCGCTCCTTGACGTCCTTCATGGTGACCTCGAAGCTGGCCTCCTTGCCGGCCAGGTGCTCGGCCGGGTAGTCGGCGGGGAAGGTGACGGCGACGTCGCGCCGCTCGCCGGCCTTCATGCCGGTCAGGCCGTTCTCGAGGTCCGCGATCAGGCGGCCCTCGCCCAGCTCGATGCCGTAGTCGGTGCCGCTGCCGCCCTCGAACGGCGTGCCGTCCATCGAGCCGGCGAAGTCGATCACCACGAAGTCGCCCTGCTCGGCGCCGCGCTCGACCGGGTTCAGCTCGGCCACGGTCAGCTGCAGCCGTTGCAGCTCGCCGTCGATCGCCTCACGCGGCACCTCGACGGGGGCGCGCACGCCGGTCAGGCCCTTGTAGGAGCTGACGGTGGGGCGCGGCTTCACCTCGACCTCGGCCTTGAAGTGGAACGTCTCGCCCTCCACCGGCTGGTCCGACCAGTCGATGGTGGGGCGGTCGACCGGGTCGATGCCGGACACGGCCACGGCCCGCCGGTACCAGGCGGACAGGTGGTGCTCCAGCGCCTCCTCGATCACGGCGTCGCGCCCAATCCGCTGCATGACGAGGCCCTTGGGAGCCTTGCCCTTGCGGAATCCGGGCAGGCGCACCGATCGCGAGAGGTCGTCGAGCGCGTGGTCGAAGGCGTGGTCGACATCGTCGGCCGGCACCTCGACCGTCAGCCGAACGCGGTTGGAATCAAGCTCTTCGAGTTGAGTCTTCATAGGGCGGGCGGTCGGCGGCCGCCACGAGGGCAGCGCGCGGCGACCTTCTAACCTTAGTCGTAGGCAGACAGGTGCGCCACCGCGGCGAGGGCGGTCCGCCGGGTTGGTAGTGTCACCGTGATGCAGGAGCGCCGACGGTTCGACGATGCCCAGGATGCCACCAGGCGCACCCGGCTGGCCAACGAGCGCACCTACCTGGCCTGGTGGCGCACCGGCCTAACGGCGCTGGCGGTCAGCCTCGCGGCCGGAAAGGTGGTGCCGCAGCTGAGCAACGCCCAGCGCACCTGGCCCTACCAGGTGATCGGGGCCGGTTTCGCGCTGATCGGGATCGCCTGCATCGGCTACGCCCTGCGCCGCGAGCGGAAGGTCGAGGCGGCGCTGATGCACGGCGACTTCGTGCCGCCGGACAGGCTGTGGACGCTGGTCATGACCGTGGCCGGCGTGCTGCTGGGGCTGTTCACGCTGGTGCTGATGGCGTTCAACCACTAGCCGGTCGACGCCTACCGGGACGGTTTCGTCACGCCCTCCTATCGTGGGTCACGCCTCTCACTCAGCTGCGTAACGCCGGGCGCGTTCTTAACGGGCTCAGAGCCCGACTCGGGAGGCGGGGGCGGTCCGGCACGGGATCGTGACGGTTCGTTACCCGGCGGCGACGCGCACCAGCATGGTTGAGCGGTCTTTGATCCCGGGCCGTGATGTTCCTAGCGGGCTCGCTGTGCGGATCGTTGCGTTCGGCCGCGGGGTCCGTCGCCAAGTCGTGAGCTTCGTTGCACCATTCAGGGTCATGCGCCGGTCACGGCCGTGCAACGCCGGATGCGCTGGCCTCCCCGGCGTCGCGGAGCTGCTCGAGCGCCGCGGTCAGGTCGCTCAGCGCGATCAGGTTCGGCACCGGGGTGCCGGTCATCGCGGCCACCTCGACCACGGCGTCCACCATGCAGCCCAGCTCGAGCTGCTTGCCCGCCTCGAAGTCCTGCAGCATCGAGGTGCGATGGTCGCCGACCGCCAGCCCCGCCTCCAGCCGGCGGTCGATCGAGATCGGCAGCTCGACTCCAACCGACGCAGCGACGGCCGCGCACTCCTCCATCACCGTGCGGATGTAGGCCAGCGCACGCTCGGAGCCGCGCAGCGCACCCATGGTCGAGCGGGTGATGGTCGTGATCGGGTTGAAGGCGGCGTTCCCGACCAGCTTCAGCCAGATCTGACGGCGCAGCTGCTCGTCGAACGAGCACTTGAGCCCGGCCGCGACCAGCGCCCGGGAGATCTCGCCGCAGCGCTCGGTGGCGACCCCGTCGGGCGTGCCGATGGTGAAGCGCGTGCCCTCGATGTGGCGGATCACGCCCGGCTCCACGATCTCGGTCGAGCAGTAGACGACGCAACCGACGATCCGCTCGGTCGCGATCGAGCGGCTGATCACGCCGCCGGGATCGACGCTCTCCAGCGTGCGCCCGGCGAGTGGGCCGTCCTGCCCCTGGAAGTACCACCACGGCAGCCCGTTCTGGGCGGGCACGACCACGGCGCCGGGCCGCAGGCGCTCGCCGATCGCCGGCGCCAGCTCGGGCAGGCTGTGGGCCTTGAGGCCGATCACGATCACGTCGGCCTCG
>DASUHV010000018.1:0-2390 GCA_036273355.1 Gaiellales bacterium | reverse complement strand
GCTTCGGCACCGCCGACAACCTGGCCGGCGCGTCCGTGGTGCTGTTCACCACGCCGGTCGCGCAGCGACTGGTCGCCGAACCCGGCAAGTTCAGCACGATCGGTTTCGTCGCCGACCGGGGGGTGTCCCAGCAGCAACTGGCCAGCAACCTGAAGCGCGCGCTGCCGCCAGGAACCGAGGCGCTGACCGGGGCGGCAGCCATCAAGGAACAACAGGACCAGTTCCAGAAGGCCCTGTCGATCTTCGGCAAGTTCTTCCTGATCTTCGCGATCGTGGCCCTGGTGGTCGGCGCCTACATCATCCTGAACACGTTCGCTATCACCGTCGCCCAGCGCACCAGGGAGAACGGCCTGCTGCGGGCGCTGGGCGCCAGCCGACGCCAGGTCCTCGCCTCGGTGCTCATCGAGGCCCTGGCCGTCGGCGTCATCGCCGCGCTGCTCGGGCTGGCCGCGGGGGTCGCGGTGGCCGCGGGCCTGAAGGCGCTGCTGTCCGTGCTCGGGCTCAGCCTCCCCGCCGGGGGCCTGGTCGTCAACGCCAGGACGGTGGTGGCGTCGCTGCTGATCGGGATCGGCGTCACGCTGATCGCGGCGATCTCGCCCGCGCGCAAGGCGGCCAAGGTGCCGCCCGTCGCGGCCATGCAGGAGGCCACCGTGGGCAGCACCGGCTACGGCTCCAAGCAGCGCATCGTGGTCGGCCTGTCCATTCTGGCGCTTGGGGTGGCCGCGCTGTTCACCGGCCTGTTCGGCCACGTGTCCAGCGCCTTCCTGATCGTCGGCCTCGGCGTGCTGCTGGTCTTCCTCGGCGTGTCGGTGCTGGGCCGGACGATCGCGCTGCCGCTGAGCCGGGTGATCGGCGCTCCGCTGCCCCGCATAAAAGGCGTGACCGGCACCCTGGCCCGGGAGAACACCATGCGCAACCCCAAGCGCACCGCGGCCAGCGCCTCCGCGCTGATGATCGGGGTCGGCCTGATCGCGTTCATCTCGATCTTCGCCTCCTCGGCCAAGGCGTCGATCAACGCGACCATCGACCGGACATTCGCCGGGGACTTCGTGATCAACTCGGGCGCCGGGTCGTCGGGCGGCGGCGTCGCCCCCGCGCTGGCCCAGCGGCTGAACGCGCTGCCGCAGGTGGCCGCGGCCACCGGGGAACGCACCGGGTCCATGCTGATCCTCGGCCAGCCGGTCATGATCGCGGCGGTCGATCCCCGCACGGCCGGCCAGATCTTCAACGTCAGCCCGGTGCAGGGGTCGATCGGCGCCCTCGGCGCGGACGGCATCGCCGTCTTCAAGGACGACGCCACCAAGCACCACCTCACGCTCGGCAGCCCCGTGTCCGTCGTGTTCCGCGACACCGGACCGAAGACGCTGCGGGTCGCGCTCATCTACGGCGACAACCAGGCGGCGCCGTCGGCCAACCCGGGCAGCAAGACCAGCTATTTCCTGGGCACGCCCGGTTATGATGCCAACTTCGCCGCGCCCCACTACGACACCCAGGTGTTCGTGAAGAAGGCACCCGGCGTGAGCACCGCGGCCGCGCTGGCCGCGGTCAGGACGGTGGCGGCCCAGTACGCACCCGGCACCACCGTCCAGGACCAGGCTGCCTACAAGGCGGAGCAGACCAAGGGGATCAACCAGATCCTGGCGCTCATCTACACGCTCCTCGCGCTCGCGATCGTCATCGCACTCCTCGGCATCGGCAACACCCTCGCGCTGTCGATCTTCGAGCGCACCCGCGAGCTCGGCGTGATGCGCGCGGTGGGGATGACGCGCCGCCAGCTCCGCAGCACGATCCGCTGGGAGTCGGTGATCATCGCCCTGCAGGGCACGCTCCTCGGCCTGCTGGTCGGGGTGTTCTTCGGCTGGGCGCTCGTCCGGGCGCAGAAGAGCAATGGCATCTCCGTGTTCAACGTGCCGTGGCTAACGCTGGTCATCATGGTCCTGCTGGCTGGGCTGGCCGGGGTGGTGGCGGCGATCCTGCCCAGCCGCCGGGCCGCCAAGCTGAACGTCCTGCGCGCCATCGTCACCGAGTAAGGAAGCTACACGTAGCCCATGCGCTTACCCCATCGCCTCGCCGCACCGGAACCTGGCCCGGCACGAGCCCGGCAACGTCGGCTGGGCATCGCGCCGTCGCGAAATTGCGGTATGGGGCCTTCGCGACCATTGTTCATGAGACGCTGGAACGAGTGGACAATCATGCGACTCGATCACCGCGTACTCCGCCCAGGTAGCCGTCACGTCGTCGCCGGGCTGGCCGTCGCGGGGCTCGCGCTGGCCCTGCTGCCGGCCACGGTCACCTCGGCCGACGTCAGGGCCGCGGCCCCGGCGGCGGTCAGTCGCCCGCCGCTGGCCGGCAAGATCGTGGGGATCGACCCCGGGCACAACGGGCTGAAC
>DASUHV010000017.1:0-2354 GCA_036273355.1 Gaiellales bacterium | reverse complement strand
CGCCACAGCACGGCGTGCAGGATCCGCCCGCCGTCCAGCGGGTAGGCCGGGATCAGGTTGAACGCCAGCAGGAACAGGTTGCTGATCCCCATCCAGACGACGACGCCGTCCACGGCGTCGGGCAGCGGCGCCAGCCACGCGACGGCCGCGAAGGTCGCCCCGATCACGAACGACACCGCCGGCCCGGCCACCGCCACCCGGAACTCCGCGCCGGGGCCGGGGAACTCGCCCAGGATCCGCGCCACCCCGCCCAGCAGCCACAGCGTGATGCCCTCGATCTCCATGCCCTGCCGCTTCGCGACCAGTGCGTGGCCGAGCTCGTGCAGCAGCAGGCCGGCGAAGAACAGCAGCGCCAGGGCCGCCGCCATCACCAGGTACGTGGTATCGGAAAGCCCCGGGTTCTGGCTCGGGAACACGTCGCTTGCGTAGTTCGCGATCACCAGCACGACGATCGGCAGCCACGTCCAGTTGACTCCGACGGGGATGCCGGCGATCCGGCCAAGTGGGATTACCCAGCGCATTGCGGAAGTCTAGGTGGCGTCCTCGCGCTCCCCGAACGCGTCCAGCAGCGCACGCACCTCGCACACGGCCACAAACCCCAGTCGCTCGAGGATCGGCCGCGACATCGCGCCCGCCTGGGTCACGAGGACAGGGGTGCCCGCCGCCACCGCCGCGTCCCATCTGGCCCGCACCAGCGCCCGGTAGGCGCCGCGACGGCGCCACTCGGGTAGCGTCGACCCCGCGTTCAGCACGACCCCGTGCTCGGTGAAGAGCGCGTTGCCGGTGGCGACGTCCACGCCGTCCACGGAGGCCAGGTAGCGGCGCGAGACCGCCAGGTCGCTGCGCTCGAACAGCGCGGTCAGCTGCTGGTCGGTGAGCTCGTCCTGCATGCCGAACGCCGTTCGTGCGATCCGCTCGCTGGCGGCGTAGGCGTCGCGTGTGTCGGCGAGGCGCACGCTCACGCCCTCCGGCACCGGCTCGGGCTCGTGGTCGAGCACCATCCCGATCTGGAGCGGATCGTCCTCCCACACCATGCCGCGCTCCAGCAGCAGCTCCGGCAGCCCCTTCGGCCGCGCGCCGCTGCCCACCTCCCACGAGCAGCGATCGCGTCCGCGCTCCCGGAGCACGTCGTGCACCTCGGCGATCACATCGTCCAGCTCGTCCCGGTCGAACCGGAACCGCTGTGCCACGCTCCACTTCACGTCGCCGCCGTCGCCGCCCATCCACAGCACGAACCGCGGACGCACGACTCGCTCGTCGCCGCGGCCGAGCGGGGTATAGGTGTTCGGGTTGTCCGCCAGGGCGAACACGTTGGGGTCGATCCCCGCCATCAGAAGCGGTCGATCAGCACCGAGATCTCGCCCACCACCTCGAACCCGAGCCGCTTCAGGATCGGCTGCGACATCGGCTCGCTCTGGGTGACCAGCACCTCGCGGCCGCGGCCGCCGGCCTCACGCCAGCGCTCGTGCACCAGCGCCCGGTAGGCGCCGCGGCCGCGGAACTCCGGGAGGGTGAGTGCGCCGCCCAGAAAGACAGCCCGCTCGTCGGCCAGCCATGTGATGTCTGCAGTGGCGACAGGCCGGCCGTCGATGAACGCGAGGTAGCGCGTGACGAACCCGGGGCCGCGCAGCCACTCATCGCCGGGAGACCAGCCGTCGCCCTGCTCGAACACCTCGCGCACCTGGTGGAACTGGGCGTCGGTCTCGACCCGGGCCACGGTGATGCCCTCACCGTCGCCGCTGGACGGCTCCACGGTGCAGGCCAGCGCCAGCATCGAGGCCGGCTCGTGCGTCTCCATGCCGAACCCGCGCAGCTGCTCGAGCAGCCCCGCCGGCGTGGCGCCGCTCGACACCTCCCAGGTGATCGCCCGGCGGCCGGCGTCGGCGAACAGGTCGTGAACCTCGGCCACCACGGCCGCGAGGTCGCGGCCGTCCAGCCGCAGCCGCGACACGATGTTCATGTCGGGGTCGTCCTGTGGGCCGATCTCGGCGGTGTAGCCGTCACCGTCGACGCGTCGCGCGGCCGATCCCGGCGGCAGCGGGGGCGACGGCGCGTCCTCGGCCAGCTCGCGCAGCGCCTCGCGATCGGGTGCGGTCAAGCGGCGGCCTGCGCGCAGACCCGCTCGACGTTGCTGCGGTGCTCGCCGGCGTCGTCGTGGCCGCCTCGATCCGGGAACGGCACGTCGTCGGCCCGTTCCGGCGTGCCGCCGGCATCGGCGAATGCGATCAGCGCGTCCACGTAGTCGGCGTCCTGCGCGGCGATCTCGAGCGCGCGCTCCGGGGCGTGGGGACGTCCGTGCCCGACCACGACGTGGCTCGGGCGGTGGCGCTCGATCAGCTCCGTCAGCAACGCCA